>NZ_JBTNDX010000012.1:0-137141 GCF_054510755.1 Pseudarthrobacter sp. MDT3-1
ACCTCGACGTGCTTGACGCAACCCCTACGACGGCTTTCGTCTGACCTCATCTGACCACGACTTGTCGGCTCAAGAGCATGGCACGGGACACGGTGACCCGGGACATCGAAGTCAGGCGGCGGTTCCTGCGCGAACATCCCGGCCACGCGCTGGACGGCTGGCCGCTGCAGGCCGATTGAATTCTTACAAGAGCGACAACTCACGACTTGCTAATGTGGGGCAACCTCAAAGCAAAGGAGAGCCCCGTGGGCAAGGTGGTCATGTACAGCTCGGTGTCGGTGGACGGCTTCATCGCGGACGAGAACGACCAGCCCGGACCCTTGTTCGACTGGTTGTCCAGCGGTGACGTCCCGTTGGACGAGAGCGGCGAGTTGAAGGTGTCGCAGAGGTCCTACGACTGCACCCGGCCGTACTGGGACCAGATCGGGGCGACAATCGTCGGCCGTCATGTCTTCGACATGACGGCCGGCTGGGACGGGAAGCCTCCGGGCGGGGTCGACCACGTGGTCGTCGTGACGCACCGGCCGAAGCCCGAGGGCTGGGACCCCGAGGCGCCGTTGCACTTCGTCGACGGCGTCGAGGCAGCCGTGGCCAAGGCGCAGGAGCTCGCGGGTGACCGCATCGTCGAGGTCGCCGCTGGCGACGTCGGTGGCCAGGTGCTTGCCGCGGGCCTGGTCGACGAGGTGCGCATGGATGTCGTACCCGTCGTGTTCGGGTCCGGCAAGCGCTACTTCGGGTCGGTCCACGCACAGCACCTGTTGGAGGATCCCGACGTGGTGATTCAGGGCAACCGGGTGCTTCACCTGCGCTATCGGGTGCGCCGTTGACCGATCTGAGCGGGTACGCGAAGAAGTCCACTGCGAACGGTGTCACAAGATCGGGCCTCCGGCTGCGGTTGCGCATCGCTGCCCCGGGACCGACGCGCCAGCCAACATCCAGCCAGCGATTACACCCTCAACTGTGAAGAGCCCGGAAACCCGCGGGAAGTGAGAGAGCGTCGACTGTGGCGGATGCTGGAGCCGCGTAGAGTTGGCGTCCATGGAGAACCTTTTCAGCCACGCGGACGACGCCCTCCCCGCTTCAGTTGATCCCGCAGAGAACCTTGAACCTGTCATCTGCACTGTCACTGTGCCGGGGCCGGTGGCGCAGGCGTTCGCCGGCTTCACGGATCACACGCACTTGTGGTGGCCGCTGGATTCACACGGTGTGTACGGCGCAGGATCTTACGTTGAGTTTGAAGAGAACCTCATCGTGGAGACAGCTGACGACGGCAGGACCGCCGTCTGGGGTTCCATAGATGACTGGCAGCCGCCGCTTTCCTTCCACGCGTCCTGGCATCCTGGGACCACCGCTATCTGGTCCACCGAGCTGCGAGTCGCGTTCAGGGCCGTGGAATCCGGGACCGAGCTGCGCCTGGTCCACAACGGCTGGGAAGGTGCGGAGGATCCTGCCGCAGCCCGCGCCGACTATGCTGCCGGCTGGCCGAAGGTGCTGGACCGTTTCGCGAGGTTCATGGGCGGGGAAGCTTAGGCCTGACGGCCGGCCCTGAATAGCAGTTTGGGACGGACCCAGCTCAGAATGGACTGAGGGGCACGGTCAGGCCGGCGGGACGGCCGTGCTGTTCCGGACGAGGAACTCCGTAGGGTACTCCCGGTCGGTGGCCGCTGCTGACGGTGGCGTGCCCTTGGCAGGCCGCCTCGCGCCGGCGTCGATCGTTTCCAACAGCATGCGCGCCGCCAGGGCGCCTTGGCCGCGCGCATCCTGGTTGATGGTGGTCAGCCCAAAGACCTCGCCCAGTTCGTGCCCGTCCATGCCGATCACGGAGAGATCCTGCGGCACGCGCAGGCCGAAATCGCGGGCGGCGAGGATGGCCCCGATCGCCATCTCATCGGAGGCTGCAAAAACCGCGGTGGGCCGCCCGGCTGCGGAGGCCAGGAGATTACGGGCACACACGTAGGCGCCCTGGATAGTGAAGTCCGCGAACACTACCCATTCGGGGCGGACAGCATGCCCCGCAGCCTCCATGGCTGCCTCAAAGCCGGCGCGGCGTATCCCGGGGAGTTTGAAGTCCTGGTTCAATTCGGCATCGCCGGTGATGTGTGCGATACGCGTGTGGCCCAGCCCGATGAGATGCTCGGTGGCTGTCCTGGCCAGGCGGGCGTCATCAATCCTGATAGTGGATGCACCGGCCAGGGCACCGCCGATGCCGACGATCGGACGGTGGATTGCCAAGAGCTGTTTGATTTCTGACTCGCTCAGGACCAGCGCCACAGCGATGACCGCATCCAGCCGCTTGCGGACCAGGAAGTCGTTCAGGACGCTGTGCCGGCGTTCCGGCCGGTCGCCCACGTTGTACAGGGTGAGGTCGTAGCCGGCGTCGAGCAAGGTGCCGGACACGCCCTCCACCACGGACGAGAAGTACCAGCGGTGGATGGACGGGACCACCAGCCCCACGTTGTGGTTACGGCCTGAGGCCAGGCTGGACGCGTGGTATGACGGGACGAAGCCCAGTTCGTCGGCTGCCGCCTTTGCCAGCTGCCGGCTCTTGGCCGACACGTTCGCCTTGCCGCTGAGCGCCCGCGACACAGTGGCGATCGACAGCCCGGCGCGGTCGGCAACGTCCTTGATGCCCGCAAGTCCCACTATGCCGCGTCGCCTCCGCCAACCCGCAGCCACACCGTTTCCCCGGACGCCAGGAAGTGGGTTGCGTCAGAGCCAGAGCCAGAGCCAGAGCCAGAGTCAGAGCCGGCGCTGCGGACGAGGACGCTGCCTGCCGGCATCTCCAGGGGTTCGTGGTTGAGGTTCATGAGCACCAGCGTATCGCCGTTCAGGTACGCCAGTGACGAACCGCTGCACCAGTCCTCGGCCCAAGCCAGTGACCCGCGGCCCAAACCCAGTTCGCGGCGCACCGCCAGCATTTTCCGGTACAGGGAAAGATGCGACGACGGCGATGCGGCCTGTGCGTCCCGTGCCAGGTCCGCGAAGCTCGCCGGCAAGGGAAGCCAGGGGTCCTGGCCGGAGCCAAAGCCCAGGTGCCGTTCTGTGCTGCGCCACGGGAGGGGAACCCGGCAGCCGTCGCGGCCCAGCCGGGCCCCTCCGGTGCGTGCGAACGTGGGATCCTGCCGCAGGTGCTCCGGAATATCGATGCCGTCCGGCAGCCCAAGCTCCTCACCCTGGTACAGGTAGGCGGCGCCGGGCAGTCCCAGCATAAACAGGGAGGCGGCGGCTGCGCGCCGGCGGCCCAGGGCTGTATCCGGCTGCGGATCGGCCGCACCGATGCCGTCGCCATCGCGCGGACCGGACCCGTTGTAACCAAAGCGGCTGGAATGCCGGACCACGTCGTGGTTGGAGAGCACCCAGGTGCTGGTGGCTCCTACTGCGTCCAGGGCAGTCAGCGAGTCCGTAATAACACTGCGCATCCGGTAAACGTCCAGCCCGGCGTGCAGGTAGGGGAAGTTGAAGGCCTGGTGCATTTCATCGGACCGGACCCAGTCGGCGAGGCGGGGGAGCGGGTCAACGTTGGCTTCTGCACACAGAATGCGGTCCGGCCCGTACCCGTCCAGGATCAGGCGCCAGGCCCGGAAGATGTCGTGCAGGGCCGGCTGGCCGAACATCGGAGCCTCATGACCGGGGAAGCCGTCCGAGCTGCCGCCGTCGGCCCGGCCGCCCCAGGCGGGCAGGCCCGGGGCCTTGACCAAAGCGTGGGCGACGTCCACCCGGAAGCCGGAGACCCCGCGGTCCAGCCAGAAACGGAGCACTCGCTCAAATTCGGCGTGCACGGCCGGGTTGTCCCAGTTGAAGTCCGGCTGGGAGGAATCAAACAGGTGCAGGTACCACTGGTCCGGCTGGCCGTCCGGCCCCGTGACCCGGGTCCAGGCCGGACCGCCGAAATGGGACTGCCAGTTGTTGGGTGGTTCGTGGCCTTCAGGCCCCGTCCCGTCCCGGAAGATGAACATGTCGCGCTCCGGGCTCCCTGCCGGGGAGGCGAGGGCTGCCTGGAAAGCAACGTGCTGGTCCGAGCAGTGGTTGGGAACCAGGTCCACGATGACCCGCAACCCCAGCCGGTTGGCCTCGGCAATCATGACGTCGAAGTCACGCAGGGTGCCGAAGATCGGATCCACGTCGCAGTAATCGCTGACGTCATAGCCGGCGTCGCGCTGCGGGGATTTGTAGAAGGGGGACAGCCAGACGGCGTCCACATCCAGCTCGGCCAGTTGCGGCAGTTCCGCGGTAATCCCGGCGAGATCGCCGATGCCGTCGCCGTTGAGGTCCCGGAAGGACCGCGGGTACACCTGGTAGATGACGGCGGAGCGCCACCAGCCGGGGGCGTTGTCGGCATCGTGGATGAGGGTCAGCGGACCTGCCAGCGGAGCTGCGGTGGTGATCATGGAATCAACAGACATGCTGATCAGCCTAGTTGAGCAGCGTCATGATATGGAAACGCTTCCAGCATGTATTTGCAGATGCAATTCGGTGTTCTAGGAGAAATGGGTCTGATCTGTGGAAACGCTTGCAGCAGCCCGGGATTGTGACGAGTTTGCGACGTCGTGGCCCGCCTAGACTGAGGAAGAACGACAACGACGACGGAACGGGAGGCTGCGTGGGCAGCTTGGTTGAAGAGCTGGTGGGCGCCCTCGGGTCAGGGCAGGTCAGTACCGAAGAGGAGTTGCTCGCGAGGTATGCCGTGGACCAGGCCCCCATCACGGATTTCCAGCTCCCCGAGGCGGTGGTCTTCGCCGGGTCTGTGGCGGACGTGCAGGCCGTGGTCAGGCTGTGTGCGGCCCTCAACGTCGCCGTCGTGGCCCGCGGAGCCGGAACAGGCGTGTCCGGCGGTGCGCACGCGAGCAGGAACTGCGTAGTCCTGTCCTTGGAACGGATGAACCGCATTCTTGACCTCAACCCGGACGACGAGACCGCCGTCGTCGAACCCGGCGTGGTCAACGCTGCCCTCAACGAGGCCGCCGCAGTGCATGGCCTGATGTACGCGCCGGATCCGGCGAGCTTCCGTTCCTCCACGATCGGCGGCAACGTTGCCACGAATGCCGGGGGACTGCGCTGCGCCAAGTACGGCGTAACCCGGGACTCAGTGTTGGCGCTGGATGTGGTGCTGGCTGACGGGTCCCTGATCCACACCGGCCACCAGACATTCAAGGGCGTAGCGGGCTACGACCTGACGGGACTGTTTGTGGGCTCTGAGGGCACTCTGGGGATCGTGGTGGGGGCGACCGTCCGGCTCAAGTACCTGCCCCGTGACGTGCACACCATCGCCGCGTTCTACCCGGACTTCAGGCAGGCCGCTGCCGGCGTCCTGGCGGTGGGCCGGGCCCGCGTGCAGCCGGCCATCATGGAACTGCTCGACGGCGGGACGCTTGCCCAGCTGGACGATCTCCACGGCTCCGACCTGAGCTCCCGCGGCCGTTCGCTGCTCCTGATCCAGACCGACGGGTTCGGGGCAGCGGCGGAGGCCGACGTCATGCGTTCCGTCCTAGCAGCCGGCGGGGCAACGGTGAGCACGGAATCCACGGCGGAAGCCGAGCAGCTCGTGGAGCTCCGCCGGAACAGCCGGGGCGTGGAAGTGGATGACGAATACCGTGTGGGCGAGGACGTGGCCGTGCCGCGCTCACGCCTGGTGGATTACGTGGCGGCGTTGGAAGACCTCGCGGCAACACATGGTGTGAGCCTCAAGGTGGTGGCGCATGCGGGCGACGGCAACCTGCATCCCACGTTCTGGATCGACCGCCAGGACAGTGCGGTGGACGCTGACGCCATGGCCCGGCTGAACTTTGCCCTGGACGCCTCCATTGAGGCTGCGCTCGAAATGGGCGGGACCATCACCGGCGAGCACGGGATCGGGCAGTACAAACTGCGCTGGCTCGGCCTGGAGCAGGCGGAACCCGTCAGGGAGCTCCAGCGCAGGGTCAAGGAACTCTTTGACCCGGCTGGCATCCTGAACCCGGGCAAGGCTATCTAAAGGCCGCCACCTGCCACGAAACTAGGTAGCAGTAACTGTCGTTTTGAGCGCTCATAACGACAGTTACTGCTACCTAGTTGGGGGTGTGTTAACACAGTTGTGCTGCCACCGCGGCCCGGCACCGGCTCCCGGTCCGCGTCAGTCGTCGACGTCAGGGTACTCTTCGATGGATTCGTCGGCGCCATAGCGGGAGGACTCCTCGGTTTCCACTTCGAGGATCTTCAGCATCGCAGTATCCGGGTTAAGCATGATGGCGGCTTCGTCCCGGCGGTGGCGCAGGACGGACTCGATGTAGGACTGCACTGCCTCGGCGAGCGGAATGTGGCGGGCCTGCTCCTCGGACATGTACCAGCGGTGCTCCAGCACCTCGTGGACCGCCTCCGCCGGCTCCAGCTTGCGGGACAGGTCGCGGGGGATCGAACGCACGATCGGCTCGAAGACCTGGCTGACCCACAGGTGCGCGCTGTATTCCTCGTCCATCCCCGGGTTGTTGTCCGCCCGGAAGGAGTCCATGTCATTGAGCAGGCGCCGTGCCTGGTTCTCCTGGGCGTCCAGTCCGGTCAGCCGCAGCAGCCGGCGCTGGTGGTGTCCGGCGTCGACCACCTTGGGCTGGAGCTGGATGGTGGAACCGTTCTGGGTGGTCTTGATGGCGTATTCCTCGACGTCGAACCCGAGCTCGTTGAGCTTCCGGATCCGGGCGGCCACGCGCCAGCGTTCGCCGATCTCGAAGGATTCCTTCTCGGTCAGTTCCGTCCACAGGCGCCGGTAGCTCTCCATGATGAGTTCGCTGGTGGCCACCGGGTCCACCTTTTCCTCGATCAGGCCGCCGTCCAGGAGGTCCATCAGCTCGCCGGCGATGTTGACTCGGGCAATCTCGAGATCGTACTCGCGCTGGCCGGTGGAAAGATCGGGATACAGCTCGCCGGTTTCGGCGTCCACCAGGTAGGCGGCGAACGCGCCCGCGTCACGGCGGAAGAGCGTATTGGAGAGCGAGACGTCGCCCCAGTAGAAGCCGATGAGGTGCAGCCGCACCATCAGCAGGGCCTGAGCATCGATGAGCCTGGTCAGTGTGTCCTTGCGCAGCATCTGCGAGAACAGGGCCCGGTACGGCATGGAGAATTTCAGGTGGCGGGTGACCAGGACGGGGTTCAAGGGCCGCCCATCCAGGGTGGTCCGGCCTGTGATGACTGCTACCGGGACAACGCACGGGACGTCCAGGCGGGCCAGCTTGCGGAGCATGTGGTACTCGTGGCGGGCCACATGCTCGGACGTTTCCTTGATGGCGATGACGGAGCCGCCCAGGTGCGCGAAACGCACAATGTGCCGCGAGATGCCGCGGGGGAGCGCTGCCAGGTTCTCGGCCGGCCAGTCCTCCAGGGCGATGTGCCAGGGTAGGTCCAGGAGTTCGGGATCCGCGGACGCCGCCGTGATGTTCAGCGAGCTGGAAGCGGCAAGGACCTTGTCATCCTTGGCGCTCGCTGCCTCGAAGCGCGGCAGTTTGCCGACCTGCGCGTAGTCCGTGGGCTCGTCGTGCCACTGTGCACTGTTTTCGTCGGTCATGGATCAATTCTTTCGTACAGAGGGGCGGCTGGCCTAAACATCGGGCTTAAACGCCGACGGCGGCCCGTCCAGTCAGGAGGGCCGCCGTCGGTTAGATGTCGAAAGGCTCGATCATCGGTGGGGACTAGTCGCCCAGGCGCAGACCGGTCTTGGTGTCAAACAGGTGCACGTGGCCCGACTGCGGACGGACGTAGATGGTGTCGCCCTTCAGCGGGGGACGGCGGCCGTCGACGCGTGCCACGATGTCGTGGTCCTTGCCGTCCAGCGTCGTGTGGCCGTAGACGTAGGCGTCGGCACCGAGTTCTTCAACAACGTCGACCTCGACCTGGAGACCCTCACCGTGAGAGGCCTGCTCAAGGTCCTCGGGGCGGCTGCCCAGGGTGACGGTGCTGCCGTGGGCCTCTTCGAGAATGTTGCGCGGCACGGGGTAAACCGTTCCGCCGAACTGAACGCCGCCGTCGACCACGGGCAGTTCGAGCAGGTTCATGGCCGGGGAGCCGATGAAGCCGGCAACAAAGACGTTCTTGGGCTTGTCGTAGAGGTTGCGCGGGGTGTCAACCTGCATCAGCAGGCCGTCCTTCAGCACAGCCACGCGGTCACCCATGGTCATGGCCTCGACCTGGTCGTGGGTGACGTAAACGGTGGTGACGCCGAGGCGGCGGGTCAGGGATGCGATCTGCGTACGCGTCTGGACACGGAGCTTGGCGTCCAGGTTGGAAAGCGGCTCATCCATGAGGAACACCTGCGGGTTACGCACGATGGCGCGGCCCATGGCAACACGCTGGCGCTGGCCACCGGAGAGTGCCTTCGGCTTGCGGTCCAGGTACGGCTCGAGGTCAAGAAGCTTGGCGGCCTCACGGACACGCTCGGCGCGCTCTTCCTTGGAGACGCCGGCGATCTTCAGCGCAAAGCCCATGTTGTCTGCAACCGTCATGTGCGGGTACAGCGCGTAGTTCTGGAAAACCATCGCGATGTCGCGGTCCTTCGGCGGAACATCGGTGACATCGCGGTCGCCAATAAGAATCCGGCCGGCGTTGACGTCCTCAAGGCCTGCGAGCATGCGCAAGGAGGTGGACTTACCGCAACCGGAGGGTCCTACGAGGACCAGAAATTCGCCATCGGCGATTTCGATGTTGAGCTTGTCAACAGCGGGCTTCTCTGTGCCCGGGTACAGACGCGTAGCGTTATCAAAAGTAACTGTAGCCACAGTTATCAATCCCTTCACCGGCAGGTACGTGCCGGACGATCCGTTGTGAATGGTTCATGTAATTCAGTTATCCACGGCATTGCAGCCGTGTACTCCCCGGCCGAAGCCGAGGAGTATCACGTGACGCCGCACGGTTCCTGTGCGCCACATCACAACCAAGAGTATGTCAGACGATTGGCGTATTGGTGCAAATGTTACGGAGGTCACATGTGAGGTTGGACATGTCCCCGAGGTTCAGTCACTGCCGGGCTCTTCTTCGGCCACCACCAGGCTCCGTTCCTGCAGGAGCGCTTCGAGCAGTTCGGCCACGTGGGCCGGTGCTTCCACCCGGAACTCGGCCTGGGTGAAGTCCAGACCCACCTTGACGCCCACATCGCCGGATTCCAGGCGTGCCAGGGCGTCCTCGTCCGTGACGTCGTCGCCGGCGAAGAGGACCGCAGTGGCCCCGGTGATCTGGCGCAGGAACGTCAGGCCCTCGCCCTTGGAGGCGTTGACTACCGATGTTTCCAGGACGCGTTTCCCGTTCTTCAGGAAAACGCCCTTGCGGTCCTGGAGAACGGAACGGGCCGCAGCCACCGCGTCCTCGGCAACATCGTCCGTGGCCAGCCGGGTATGCAGGACGACGCCCGCGGGCTTATCTTCGAGGAGCGTGCCCGGTGCCTGCTCAACGATCTCCTCGAGGACGCCTCGGACTTCGGCCAGCAGCAGGCGCTGGGCCTCGTCCAGCGTCAGCTCCGCGGAGCCGGGGCCCAGCCACGCCTCGGCGCCATGGCTGCCGATCAGCAACGTGTCCACCGGGGGCGAGGCGACCGCGCGCAGGCTGGCGAGGGCCCTGCCTGAGAGGAGTGCCGTCGTCGTGCGTGGAAGGGCGGCGAGCCCGGCGAAAGCGGCGGCCGAGCGCGGAAGCGGGCGGGCGTCGTCGGCGCGGTCAACCAGCGGGGAAATGGTGCCGTCGAAATCCATGGCCACCAGCAGGTGTTCCGTCTGGGCGATGCGCCGGGCGGCCTGCCGGAGTTCAGGGGACAAGGTGAGCGGGCCCTTGGCGGGCCGGGCGTCAGGAGTCATCGCGCACAACTTTCTCGTTCAGGGCGGCCAGGAAGTCAGCTGACCAATGGTCGACGTCGTGTTCCAGGATCTGCTTGCGCATGGACCGCATGCGGCGCGCGGCGTCTTTGGGAGGCAAATCGACGGCCCGCATGATGGTGTCCTTGAGACCGTCGATATCGTGCGGGTTCATCAGGAGCGCCTGCTTGAGCTGGTCCGCGGCGCCGGCGAACTCGCTGAGGACCAGCGCGCCGTCGTTGTCCTTGCGGGCAGTGACGTATTCCTTGGCCACGAGGTTCATGCCGTCCCGCAGTGCGGTCACGAGCATGACGTCGGCGGCGAGGTACAGCGCCACCATCTCCTCCACGGGGTAGCTGTGGTGCAGGTAGCGGACGGCGGTGTTCTCGATGGTGTCGTAGGTGCCGTTGATGTGGCCGACGGTACCTTCGATTTCCTCGCGCAGGAGGCGGTATTGCTCAACCCGTTCGCGGCTGGGGCTGGCAACCTGGATCAGCGTTGCGTCGCCGACCGTCAGCTTGCCTTCGTTCAGGAGTTCCTCAAAGGCCTTGAGCCGGTGCCGGATGCCCTTGGTGTAATCGAGCCGGTCCACGCCCAGGAGGATGGTTTTGGGGTTGCCGAGATCCTGGCGGATCTGGCGTGCACGCTCGATGATCGCAGGGTTGTGGGCCAGTTCGTTGATCTGGGCTACGTCGATGGAGATGGGGAAGGCCTGGGCCCTGGCGATGTGCGTGATTTCGCCGTCCTTACCCTTCACGTGCACCTGCTGCTGCTTGACGCTGGCGCCCAGGAACCGCCGGGCGGAGCGCATGAAGTTGCCGGCGTCGCTGGGGCGCTGGAAGCCCACGAGGTCTGCACCCATCAGGCCGTCAATGATGGCATGCCGCCACGGCAGCTGGGCGAAGATTTCCGGCGGGGGGAAGGGGATGTGGTTGAAGAACCCGATCCGCAGGTCCGGCCGCGCTTGGCGCAGCAGCCGCGGCACCAGCTGCAGCTGGTAGTCCTGGACCCACACGGTGGCGCCCTGGCCGGCATGGCGTACGACGGCGTCGGCGAACCTTTGGTTGACCCTGCGGTAGGCGTCCCACCAGGTTCTGTGGAACTCCGGCGGGGCGATGACGTCGTGGTATAGGGGCCACAGGGTGGCGTTGGAGAAACCCTCGTAGTAGAGCTCAACGTCGTCGTTGCTCAGCTGGACGGGGACCAGGTCCATGCCGCCGTGGCTGAAAGGCTCGACGGTTTCGTCCGGGGCGCCGTGCCAACCCACCCATGCGCCGTCGGTCTTGGTCATCATGGGTGCGAGGGCAGTCACCAGGCCGCCGGGGGAGCGGCGCCAGCCGGAGCCGTCGTCGCCGCTCTCACCTGGCGCGCAGCGGTCAACGGGCAGCCTGTTGGACACAACCATAAAGTCGTACATGGTGACTGTGCTGTGGCTGCTCGCGGCGGCGCCGGTTGCAGGTACAGCTGTTGGTTTTTCTTGGACGGGTGTTTGCATTGCGGCCCCCTGGGGTTGCTTGTGCCTTTAAGCCACCTTAATAGGATGGAATCTTCGGGGCTATTCGTCCGTTGGTTATTCGGGCGGAATAGTTGAAAGCGCAAGCTCTCAGGTTTGTCCCCTAAAATGGTGGAGTCGCCACAGAGTGGTCCCCGTATGTCGATCGACCCAAGGAACACATGAGCCCCGCAAATGAAATACGTAAGTCCAAGGCTGAGCGAACCTCGGAGGCGCGCGAGAAGGCACGCCTGATCCGTGATGTGCAGCTGACGAAGGACAAGCGCAACAAGCTGCTGATCGGCTGGGGCATTGTGGTGGCCGTGGTGGCCATCCTTGTGGTGGTGGGGCTGGTGGTGACCACAACGATGCGGCAGAACGCCCCGATCGCTGACCAGGGCCCGACGCCGGCCAACGGAAACGTCAACGGTGGCATCACCTTGCTGGCCAATACCGACGTCGCGAAGCTGGAAGCAGCCACCGTTGACGCGGCCTCCGTGGGGGAGCCCCCGGAAACCGCGCCGGCTGAAGTGGTTGCCCCCGGTGCCGAAGCTGAGGCCGGAAATCCGGTCAAGGTGGTCCTGTACGTTGACTTCATCTGCCCGGTTTGCAAGAACTTCGAGGCACAGTACAACGAGCAGTTGACGGCGCTGCGCAACGACGGCAAGATCACGGTGGAATACCGGGCCCTCGGGTTCCTGGACAACCGGTCATCCACGAACTACTCCTCCCGTGCAGCCAATGCCGCCGCGTGTGTTGTGAATGAGTCTCCGGAGAAGTACGCGGAGTTTGTGGACTCGCTGTTCGCCAATCAGCCTGCCGAAGGCAGCGCCGGTCTTTCTGACGACAAGCTCAAGACCATGGCCACGGACATCGGCGCCAAGAACATTGGCACCTGCATCGACGAGAAGACCTACCGCCCGTTCGTGAAGTTCACAACCAAGCAGGCCGCCGCCATCGGCGTCACAGGCACGCCCACGGTATTCGTGGACGGCCAGCAGTGGGGCAAGGGCGCCAGCGCGCAGACCCCGTTCCCTGACTTCCTGCAGGCGGCGATCACCGCGAAGGGCTAGAGCCTTCCAAGCAGAGGACCTGCTTCCGGAGCGATTCCGGAAGCAGGTCCTTTCTATTTTGCTGCGGTTCGCCCTGGCCGGCGTTTTTACGAGCGGGCGGACTTGGGCTAACCTTATCTAGCGCCGTTGCGGCGCACGCCCCGCATGGGGTGCGCCTCCTTAGCTCAGTTGGCCAGAGCACCGCTCTTGTAAAGCGGGGGTCGTCGGTTCGAATCCGACAGGAGGCTCCAGAAACCCCTCCGTTCCGGCGATTTTGCCCCGAACGGAGGGGTTTTTCATGCGCCAAAGACAGGGCACGACACGCTTACGACACGCTTTGGGAAAGGCGGACGACACCCGTCGCGGGCTCGACTGCATAGGGAAAAGCATGCAGACAAGCAAAAAGACCCTGGGACCGGCAACGGACCAGGGCAACGCGGCGCCTCTCCTGACCACCGAAGAAGTGGCCGCTTGGTTGCAGGTGGCTCCCAAGACCCTCCGCAATTGGCGATCCGACGGCATCGGGCCAACGGCACTGAAGCTGCACGGCGTGGTGCGCTATAACCGGTCTGCCGTCGAGAATTGGATAAGTACCACCTCGAAGGCTGCTGGCTGATGGGGCGTTCAAGCTTACCGGTTGGCACGTGGGGTACCGTCCGCGCCAAGAAGGACGACACTTCTGGGATCTGGCGGGCCAGCTGCAGATTTCGTGGCTGGGACGGTGTCACGCGGACATACAGCAAATTCGGTCCGACCAAGGGCAAGGCAGAAACCGCACTGCTGGAGTCCATGAGGGAGCGCCAGCAACGCGCAGGCCGGGTAGTCGCCAACCCTTCCCTGAGCGTCGTCGCAGACAAGTGGCTGGCCAGTATCGAGGTTCCCAAAGTAGTAGTTGACGTCAACGGCAACATGGTCGAGGCCGGCAGCACGGGCGGAATCCGGCGTCAGACTTGGGACCAATACGAAGGTCTCATATACCGACTCATTGAGCCCGCGCTCGGCGCGCTGAAGATCAATGAAATGAGCACCTCCACCTGCGACAGCTTCCTAAAGTCATTGGTTGGGGGTGGCAAGGGGCATACGAATGCGCGGCTGGCAAAGACGGTACTCCAGCAGATCATGTCCTATGCCATCAGGCATGACATGTATGTGGGTGGAAATCCTGTGCGGGAGGTAGATCGAATTGAAAGGCCACGAAAGAAACCCGTCGGTTTGAGCGAAGCCACTTTGCAGGATGTCCGCGACGCCGTGAGGAACTGGCGGGCAGGACCCGGTCATTCCGGTCCCCGCCCGAGCACAGTGCTTGCAGACGTCGTTGATGTGCTGATAGGCAGCGGCGTGCGGATCGGAGAAGTCCTTGCGCTGCGACTGGAAGACATCGACCTTTCAGGCGATGTTGGAAGAATCAAAATCACCGGAACACTCGTGGAGCCACGCCATGGTCCCAAGTACCGGCAAGCGTTCCTGAAGAATGACGACAGCGACCGAATCATCCCCGTACCCCGGTTTGTTGTCGACGTACTCATCCGAAGAAGCCTGGAATCGCCGGCCAACAACATGCCAGGCGCCTTGTTCTGGTCCAGGCGCGGAACATACATGCAGGCCTCGAGCCTAAGGAGGCAGTTTCGCGCTGCTCTAAACGCGTCGGAGCTGGAGGGCGCAGCGACTATCACCCCGCACTCGTTCAGACGTACCGTTGCGACCCTTCTTGCCAAGGAACTGACAGACGGGGCTGCCGCATCCATGTTGGGTCACGCGGATGTCTCCATGACCCATACCGCTTACATAGAAAGGCTCAAGGAGGTGCCGGACTACACGTCAGTCCTGAACCGTCTAGCGCCGAGACCCCGGTCTTAGTCAGAGTGCGTTCGCCAGCGCCCCCGCCCGAAGTTGCGAGGTAGGCGGCGCCCGCCGCGGCTATGGCCATAAGATGCTGGCATGCCTGAAACCCTTTCGCCCCGCCGCTTCCTGACAGTTGACCAGGTCGCCGAGGAGCCAAACGTCAGCGACGTCCAGGTCCGGGCCCTTCTCAAGTCGGGTGACCTCCGCGGCATTCAGATTGGTGGCCGGGGTTATCTCGCTCAGCCAATAGGGTCGAGGCAATATTTGCCGAGAATTCAGGGGCAGAAGGTCTGATGACGGCGACTGGTTTCTGTGAGGCTCGTAAGGAACGTAGGACGCGGTTAGGTGGTTTTTGGGGCCTGATGATCTGCAGCATTCTTTTCCGGCGTCGAAGCCGATGAGTTGCAAGGACGTGCAGCCATCCTTCATCAGAGCGCATTAGCAACGACACCGAAATCCAGGTCCTTCCATGAATTTGAGCAAAACCTGCGCTTTCTACACGATGTTCTGTTTGGATGAATTTCGTAACGATGCCATAGATCATGGCTGAGGCAGGAGCTGGTGCTGCCTTACTTGTCATCAGAGATAATGGGGGGCAAATGCCCATTTCAGAGATCAGAAGACCGCTGAGCGTGGCCTTAAAAACGACGGCTCTTGGGACAATCCTTGTGCTCACAGCCTGTTCAGGGCTCGCTAGCAATCCGTCACCGACTTCAGTTACGCCCAACAAATCCGCAGCCCAGGCCGCAAGTGCTGTCGCACGGACGCAGGACTCCCTTGTCAGCCAACTGGACTGGTTCTCACCCGAGTTATGCATGCCCGTCTACCAGCGTCGGCTCAAAGGCGACGCTTTAGAGAAGACCTGTGACGATGCGTCTGTGGATGTTCGTAGGCTAGCCCGGACAATGAAAGCAGACTTAGAGGCTGCCCAGCCGTGGGCGACGGAGGTGTCCGACTTGGCGAAAAGTACAGTCGAAGACCTAGAAAGGTTGGCGGAGGCCACTGAGGATTCGTCCAACGGAAAGGCTTCCGCGATCGCCGCTAGTGGGGCGACCGTCAGGTCCCATTTGAAGGCCTGGAAGCCGTTCGGTACGTAAACCAGGGATACTGGCCCGTCGATGAATCGTACGTCAATCGGCGGAGCTAAGGACCTCCCTATCGTGATGGCCATCGTTTGACTTGTGCAATTTTGCCAATGCCGGGCAGGCAGGCTCACGGGTGCCCAAAGTGTCAGTTACGGTGGGGGAAAGTGCCACAATGCACGATCCTCACAGCCGAAATCGAGTCAAGATAGCCGTGGTCTGTGGCGCATTGGGATCAACGACGTCGAAGAGTACATCGCCGATGCGTACCGAAAGACCGCGGATCGGATCGCCGCGGGGGACCTGAAACCAGAGGAGGCTTCCGGCGTTTAAGGAGGACGCTGACCGCAGCTCGGCGAGTCGGTACCGGATTGACGCTACCCAGGCTTCGGAGTGGGCCCGGCAGCGACGTGGTAGTCGAGGGGAATTTTCTTGCCTGCGGTGTGGTGTTCGTCATACCCAAGAGTGTGCGGCGAGGTCCGATTCCTGCCAGCTTCGCCGATATGCTTCCGATGCACTGCATCGCATCTTCAATTGGGGAAACATGACATCAACCACTAAGCAGGCCCCCGCCAAGTCCAAGGCCTGGATTTGGCTCGTCGTTCTCGGGCCTATCTTAACCATTATCGGCATCATCATCGGGTCGTCGAAAAGCGGGATGTGCGGAAGCGTCTTCCGCTCGGACAGCCTGGCCGCCGAACTCTTCGACAGCATGGGCGGTTACGGATACGGCAGCGCGGCCGCTGACTGCCAGGAACGCATCGCGGCAGCAGCCGTACCGACCTGGATCCTCATCGTGCTCGGCATCGCCCTCGTCCTGACCGGGATCGTCGTCCGGTCCATCATCAACAACCGACCCGCGCCCACCGTTGTACAGCAGGCCCCGTCGGTCGCCACACAGATCGAAGATCTGTCCCGGCTGAAAGAGCAGGGGCTCCTCAGCGACGAGGAGTTCAAGGCCAAGCGCGCCGAGCTCATCAGCCGACTCTAACTCCTGGAATAAGCCGCCTTAGAGAGCGGCCCGAGTCTCTGCAGCTAATTCGACCCACCAGACTTGAAAGCGAAACCATGAAGAAACTCATCGCACCCCTCGCACTCGCTGCCGTCCTCGCTTTGACCGGCTGCGGAGGTGCAAGCACCGCACCGGCCGCTGCCGAGTCCAAAGCCGCTGAAGAAGCCCCCAAGAAGGCTGCTGACCTGACCGGCGCCTGGAAGCAAAGCAACCCCAACAGCGAAAAGTCCTACCAGCAGGCCACGATCACCGCCGACACGATGACTGTCGAATGGGTCAGCGACGGCGGCAACACGACCTCCATCTACTGGATCGGCACCTTCAAGGCTCCGACCGATGCGACGGAGCCTTACACCTGGACCTCGGAGAAGGACGTGGCAGCCACAAAGTCCGCACTACTGGCATCAGGCGACGCCACCAAGGAGTTCACCTATAAGGACGGGACCATCAGCTACAAGGTCAGCGCGATGGGGACGACGACCACAGTAAACCTCAAGAAGAACTGACACAGCAGCAGTAGTTGCCCGGGCCAGTTCAACTGTGTCTGCGGCAGCCAGCCCTGACGGTATTGGCGACCTCAGCCACAGTCCTCTGTCAAAGCAAGTCCGGATTGGTACACCGTCCACTTGCCGGGGGGTAACGGGGGCACCCCACGCTGGGTGTGTGGGCCGGATATGTCCTGCGACGTAGGAAATGGTAAGGCCGGCACCTATTGGCTGCGGTAAGTGTGACCCCTACTCGTCCTCTTCGTCAGCCAGACTGAGGACACGCGCGTCCGATTACCGGCCAAATCTGGCGTCGATTGTTCGGTGCAGGCGGGCCCCCGCGCGGATGGCATTCCGTTGGTCACGGGCCGCGTCGTCGAGATCTCGCTGGCTCTTTGGACCATGGCAACTGCAGGCGCATCGCTTTCGAGCCTCGGCTGCGAGTAATGTGCGAATCCGCTCCTCCCAGCCATCGTCAAGTCGCGGGTCACCGGATGCCTGGGCGAGCTGTGAGACCCACTCAGGCGCTGGAGGGCGACCTAATCGCTGATCTAGCGTCAGCCGAAGCCTTGCGGCGGCACGCTCGAGTTGTCTCTGTTGTATAGCTTCATCTCGGAGTTTGGCCCGTGACATCGCCTGCGGAGACCTTCTGCCGCAGGGGCAGAAGTCGTGCAAGTACTGAGTCTCCCTGTCATCGAAGTGGCTCAGGGCTTGGGAAGCGTGACGGCCAGCCATCAGCGGCACCGTGCTCGGAGGCGTCCTACTACCGGCGCAGGCTTGGCCCGGATGCATTCAACCGCCTTGCGACTCACGACGAGGGAACGGAACTCTGTAGCGCCAGCCATACGACGAGTCTAGGACTCTACAGTCAGTCCGTCTCGGTCCCATCGAAAGATGGTCCAGCGTATGCCACTTATCAAGCCACAATGAGTCGTAATGTCATCTCATGGAACAAATCGATGAGCTGAGCGACGAAGATACTGGTGCGTTCGCCTTCGTCACGGCTAGCGGTTCTATCTACCGGATCTCCTTGGATGACCGGTGCTTGATGCGCCTGCCTTCAGACCAGGAGGCTAACGAGGCCTACAAGAACGTGGCGGCAACAGCCCTCCGATTGGACAGTGAGAATATCCCCTTGGTCAAGATCGGGCGCTTAAAGGTCGGCTACAGAGGCATGCTGCTGCTCGACATCGTGGGTGATGGCGCCACCGTGACCGTAAGGGACACGAGCGAAATAGTGGTCATACGGCGGCTGCAGGACGTCTAGGGGACATGACTCCCTTATGTCGATGTTCTCGCAACGTAGATGCACCCCAGAGTCATTGCGCCCATCAGGAGGGCAGTGCAGAATCGACGGATGAATGGCAGGAGGAAACGTACACATGGGGTCCGGTAGCCGCTCGAGCCTTTTTGGGCTGGGCTGTCCAGATCCAGGCATCGGCAAGGGGTGACTCTGATGTCTACGTTGCACGTGAGCAAAAAGACCGACGGCGGGGTGCTTCCTCAGCTCCGCCCAATCGAAGCCGCATCAGCAGACACGCCTCGAGCAGGTTCGAAACGGGTTGCGGCCGACGGGCATTCGCTCCGAAAGACTGGCGTGCAACATGATCGAGGGGAGACCTCCGGACGTTCACCCGCTGTCGGAGGCGTCACGGCCGCACCAGGAATTTCTGGGCAGCCAGCTCAGGGCCGTAAGGCTCTCAACCTCGTGCCTGTCCTCGGGAGGGATAAAGCGCCCCTAATGCCGACGAGCCCGGCAAGGGCGCGGAAGCTCCTCAAGCGAGGTCAGGCCGTTGTCGCTTCGTTGGTGCCATTCGTGATCAGGATGAAGCACATAACGACCACCGACCGCACGGCTTCAGTGCAAGACATCGGACTGGGTATTGATCCTGGTTCCAAGCACACGGGGCTGGCCGTCTTCGTCTCCTCGGGTCCATGTAGTGCTTCCCGTAAGGGCGTGTTCGCTATCCGGGTCGATCATCGGTCAGATGTGATCACCCGACACATGAAGTCCCGCGCCCAGCACCGTCGGGGCCGTCGTTCAAGGCTGCGATACCGGGCGCCACGGTTCTTGCATCGGACGAAGCCTCGAGGCTGGCTCGCTCCTTCGCTGCAACACCGAGTCGACGGTGTGATGTCGATGGTCAACAAGCTGAAAGCTTGGTTTCCTGTGACGGCGATCTATCAGGAACTGGTTCGCTTCGATACCCAGCTCATGGAGAACGCCAAAATCAGCGGCGTCGAGTATCAGCAAGGAACACTGGCAGGCTTCGAGGTGCGGGAATATCTGCTGGCCAAATACGAGCGGAAATGCGTCTATTGTGACGCCCGCGCCGTTCCGCTTAATCTCGACCATATCCTCGCCAAATCCAAGGGGGGATCTGATCGGGTTTCTAATCTCGCGCTTGCCTGCGTCCCTTGCAACGATGCCAAGGGGAACCGCGCTGTGGAGGAGTTTGTTACCGACCCGGCTCGCCTAGCCCGGCTCCTGGCACAAGTTAAGCAACCGCTTCGTGACGCCACAGCAGTGAATGCCACGCGCTGGGCTCTCTGGCGGCGGCTCCAGGATACGGGGCTCCCAGTCCATGTCGGGTCTGGTGGTCGGACCAAATTCAATCGATCCCGCAACGACTTGAGCAAGACCCATTGGAACGATGCCTTGGCAGTCGGAGACGTGGAGACCATTACGTCGAACATTGGTTCGGTGCTCGTGGCTGACCAAACGGGTCGGGGATCCTATGCCCGAACTAGATCCGACCGATTCGGATTTCCCCGTCTGATCTTCCCTCGCCGCAAGAATCATTTTGGCTTTATCACCGGTGATACAGTTCGTGCGGTCGTGCCCCGTGGGAAATATGCCGGAACTCATCTGGGCAGGGTGGCCGTTCGAAGCAGCGGAAGATTCGCTATCAGGACTCAGACTGGCGTCGTTCCGTCCGTCTGTCATGGGTACTGCACCTCCATACAGCGCGGGAACGGCTGGAACCTGAAGATGGTGGCGACGGAGTACCCCGATGGCGGTGCTCCCGGCTGGTCAAGCTCTGGCGGTGCGTCTACCGCTCGGCCCATCGTCGACGGTCGTCCTTGTTGACGCGCTGCCGCCTGTGGGTCAGACCTCGGCCTTCACTGTACTGAACTTGACGATGCCGGACATGTTGACCATGTAGTTCGTACTGTCCCAGGGGTGGAGCTGTGGAGTGAGTTTCACCGACTTTCCGGGGGTGACCTTTACTTCAGTCGGAAAACTCGGAGTGCGTTGACGCGTCACATCGTAATCGCTTTGATTTGAGGCACCTCCTGTTGACACTTTTATCTCGTAGGGCAGTCCACCCACAAGTAGCTCTCCCAGAGTTAGACCTGCCGTTGGGGGATACTCCACTGCCCATGCAAATGATGACGTAAGGCCTGCGTTTATGCCGCCTTGGAATTTTCCGAGCTCGCCTCGAACTCTTGGTGGTTCGTCAATGCCGCCCTGAGGAGCCACCCATATATTCTGCTCTCCATCCGTGAGATCGATGTCCGCAAAGAATGTTGGATCGTCCTGGAGGATGGCGTGGCGGAGGACGAACTGTGCGCTGTACCAAGCAGCGACTGCTACCTCCCGGAGCATGTAAGTGACGAGAGGAACGCCGGCAGCAGTACCAATACGGTCCGCCGCCGGCATGTCGTCCCGTATGTTGTCGCCCACATGCGTACCCCAGTAGTTGGCGTAGTCCCGGATGAGCTTGTCCCAGGTGAAGTCAACTCGTTTTGCCCCAGGCTGGATTCGAAGGGCGGTTTTGAAACGAATTTGGCTAATGTCCAGTAAGTTACCAGCCCCCAGTGTGTCCGTGGTTGGTATCGCCCCGGCGCCCCAGACGAGTCCCGGAACGGGTTCAGGAGCGGGAGAGACACCGAACTTGGGAAGTGGCGTGTCGTAACTCTGGGCGGTCCTCGAGATCAGTTCGCCTCCGCGGGCACCCGACACCATGAGGCGGAGAACCAAGGCCAAATCATCAACGGCGTAAGCGACGCCTTCATCGATGCGCTCAATGTGGTCACGAAGCCGCGCCGCCCCGCTCATAAGATACCCGGCGAGGTGATAGCGGCTTATCTTCATGCCCTCACAGTAACGCTCCCATGAGCTCGACTCAGCGAACATAAATCACGCCATCTTGCCATGGTCAAATTCCGAGTAATGTTCGATGGCCACCAGCCGATGCTATTGGCAAAGCCGGGTACTTTCCAGACGCGGGCGCCGGGCTACTCCTGCCTACCCTGCCGGGAAGGCTCATGCCAGGGTGGCTATGACTTTAGTTCAGCGCGGATAATCGCTTAGAACATTGAAACCCGGGCCGGGCGGTCTGAAGCCAAATAGCCAACGTCTGCGGAAATCTGTCAGAAGTCGGTGAGGAAGTCCTCTGCTGGTGCCTGCCGGAGTCTTATTCGTTGGATTCACACTAGGGACTATGCGGTGGGGCCTACGACAGGCGTCGAAATGACGATTCTCGTTAACAAGGTCGGCCTCACCGCCGAGCCAGGCCTGCCTATTCACGATCTCTCATCCGGAACTTTCAGCGAGCAACGCGGCGGTCAAAGACCACTGGGCGGGCCTTGCCTTGGCGAGACAATGGTCGACAGGTACCGACCTGCAGGAAGCTCGGGGTGTCGAGATTGAGGCGGAAAGGACAGCGGCATGACGCTGGTCCTCACCAAATCCAGGGAGGAGTAGTCGGCCCTGATCCTGTGGCGCCCTGACGATCGGAGTTCACCGGGGCCTGAGGGTGCCGCAGCCATTTCTGCGGAGGAGACACCCGTCGAGCCCGGCGCCGCATAGACGTACGCATGACTAGACCGACCGACCGAACGCCCTTGGACCACGACGAAGCCGACACAGAAAGAGAAGCCGACACAGAAAGATACGACGGGGTCGACACCGATTATTACTCTGACGAAGACGAAGATGAGGTCTCGGTACCCGCTTCAGCCAACGCACCGGGTGTGGGAGCGCCCTCCCCCTCTCTGTCCCGCGTGCGCGCAGCCTCCCCTTCACGGACTCTCACCGGGTTCACAGGCCTGCCGGACACCCCGAACTGGTCTGCCGCCGACTATTTTCACTTCATCACCGGCTCGGGAGCCGCGAAACTTGCCGATTCCGGTGTGGCACCGCTGGTTGCGGCCGCCCGCGGATACTCCCGCATCGACTCGACCAACTTCACTGCCGAGATGAAGAAGATGGACATGAGCCTTGTCACCAAGCAGGGCAAACGGCTCAAGCGCTGCATCGCAGCTGGGCCACACGACGGCATGCAGATGCCCTGGTATTCGGTTGCTGACCTGCAGTCCGCCCACCGCAAGGAAGAGGCGGTACAGCCCCACACGTGGCAGGTCCGGCCTCAGATGCCCGAAAACAACGACCAGGGCAAGCCGATCAAGTACGAGTTCAAGCCCCAGACCGGCACCCCGCTGGACCTGCATCCGGCCACCCCGATCGACTGGATCGACACCACCCCGGTGGTCATGTTCGCCGAGGGGATGCTCAAGGGCGACTCGGCGATTTCCGCCTACCTGCGCTCCATGGGCGTCTCCTGGGAAGACCTGAAGTACGACGGCACCTTCGACCCGATCGCCAAGATGCGGTCGCTGCTGGACGCCATCCCCGAGAACGACCGGGTCCTGATCGTCTCCATCGCCGGCATCCACAACGCCCACCAGCACGCCGCTGACTGGCGCGAAATAGACCTGAAAGGCCGTGAAGGCTGGATCGCGTTCGACGCCGACCTGGAGGTCAACCCGTTCGTGCACGCAGCGGCGAAGAAACTCTTCGAGCAGCTGGACGAAAAATCCAAGATGAGACTCATCCGCTTCCTGAACCCGGCAGTGACCTCCGGCGACGACGGGTCCATGGCCAAAGCCGGCGTGGATGACTACCTGGCCAAGTACGGGACCTGGAGCATGCTCCTGAAGCAGCTGACGACCACTATGCCGGCCGCCCCGATGCGCAACGCTGACGAGAAGGCCGGAGCGTTCCGCGTCTCCACCAACGGCCAGTCCGTGGAGGAATGCGTGCCGGTCTTGGACGGCCCCGGCGGCACTATCAGCGGTTACCGCTGGTACGAGAGAGTGGAACTGGGCGGAAGGATTCTGGCCATGGAGGTCCGCCGCCAGCCGACCGACGACGAGATGCGCACCGGCCTGTTCAACCCGAACGTCAGCCTGAACGAGATCGAGGACTCCCAGACCCAGATTGAAGTCGCATGGGGACGGAATGGAGCGGATTTCTCCGCCGTCATCACTGGCCCCCAGAAGATACTGAACTACCTTCCAGCGGACTGGGATCGGCAGGGCGCCATCATCCCGCCCAGCCTGCTGGTCCACCGGTCTTGGCCACCGCGCGCGGCCAAGGGTGAGGCCTGGATTTCGGCATTGAAGGACAACCGCACTGAGGAGACGATGTCCAAAACCCGCTGGATGCAGATGGGCTGGGTTCCTGTGGAGAACGACACCCCCGTCTACATCATCAACGATCAGGTCGTCGGCGACACTGAACTTAGTTCCAACGCCGTCGCAGGCATCGACAAAGACGCGCTGCCGGTCGCCGACAGCTACGGCGTGGGGACGGGCAGACTCGACGGCAACTTTGACGATCCCCAGTACACGGCACAGGTGGCCAAGGATTTCCGTGAAGTCATGGACGCCTACATCGCCTCCGGCGCCTGGACCGACCCGTCCGCGGCCGTCATCGTCCTCGCCGCAGGGCTCCGGCCTGCCGTGCCGCTGCGCCCTCGCTCCACCGTGTACTTTTGGGGCCCGAAGGGTGGGGGAAAGAGCTGGTCCGCGCAGTGCTGCATGTACTTCTGGGCCCGTCGAAAGTCGGACTGGCAGGACGGCCTCCCCGGATCCGCCAAGGACACCCAGGCGTACACCGAGAACGCCATCGCGCACGCCCCCATCTGGGTGATTGACGATCTGGCGCCCTCCTCGGTCCGCCGCCAAGCCGAGGCTGAAGATGCAAAGATAGCCGACATGACCCGCGCCATCTTCAACAACGCCACCAAGGGCCGTATGAACCCTGACATGACCACGCGCAAAGTCAACAAGCCCATGGCCCAACTTATTATCACCGCCGAAAACGAGCTCACCACTCCGAGCGCCAGAGAACGCCTCGTCCCGGTGTTCATTGGTAAGGGCAAGCTGCACGAGGACCGGAACAAGACAGACCGGATCAACGACATGGCCCGCATGGACGGGACCCAGGCACGGCTGACAAGCCACCTGATCCGGTACATCCGCAACGTAGCCATCAGCTACCGCGGTGGCTGGGCCGCCTACATGGACCACCTGGAAGATACCCGCACCAACGTCAAGCACTCGGTCGCGACCATCATGCGGGAAGTGGGTGCCTCTACCGGCTCCCTGGAACGCACCTCGACCCTGGCTGCCGACCTCCTGCTGACCCTGGCGGTGCTCCAGGAGATGGCATACGAGCTGAACATGGACCGTGACTTCGTCGAGCAGTTCGATGTCGACGAGCTGGGCATGAGCGTCATCCGCCTCGTCACGGACGCGCACACTGAAAACCAGCAGGCCGCTCCGGGGGCGTCCCTTATCCGTGCGCTGTCCTCGCTGCTTTCCGCCGGCGGCGCCCACGTGATCTCAGGCGATGACCCGACCCGCCCGCCGGTCACCGGCAACGAGGTGGGTGAGGGGCTGGCGAACGACAAACTCGGCTGGAAGGCCGGCGGCTCCGATGGAAGCCTCCGCCCCGTCGGCCCCACCATCGGCACCGTGGTGACGTCACGCGGCAAACAGGTCATCCTGTTCGACCAGATGACAGCGTTCGGCAAAGCGCAGGCTGCCTTCCCGACACTGATCCAGCACGGTCAGGGGACGGGCTCCGGCTGGACGTCAGTATGGGACGAGGGGCTGGCATCCGACGTGGTGGCTCGGTTCAAGAAACCGAACGGCAAGTACCTAAACACCGTCCGCATTGGAACCGGCCCGAACCGTGTCTCCGGCGTCCCGGTCGATGTCGAGGTCATCCTCCGCGGCGGCAACGAAATCGACTACGACCAGGAAAGCGACTGAGAAGCCCTGTTTGTGCCATGAAGGCGAAGGCCCCGCTCGCCCGAGCGGGGCCTTCAGACTTTCCTGCGATTACTGCATACGTCTGCACCTAGCCAAAGCGAGCTTGGTCGGTCGAAAACCTGTCAAGGAGACGGCCAAACCATCCGAGACCAACCCAAAACCCACCGCAGGTAGGCTCATCCGCGGACCGGGAATTGTCTATATCTCGGGGGTTTCAGCGCATCTTCAGACCAAAACCTACCAAACCCACCAGGGAACTACACCTCCATAAGGAGGGATCTAATTAGTAGTTCTTCAAGGGCAGAAATACATAACACTCAGGCTCCTACGTAAGGCTATTAATTTTAAGGTAGGTTCAGTGGGTTTAGATAGATAGAAGGCCCTGCATCCCTTTGGTAGCGCTGTTTATGAATCTGATTTCGACCCTACCGGCTGGTTGGTTCCAGTAGGTTCCAGTAGGGCTTGGCGCCCGTGCACTCCAGCAACATTAGATTCAGGTCGGTTTGTCCGGCGTTGCTTACGCTGGTTTTCTACACTCATCGAGGTCGGCTGGCCTGACGCCCGCCGCTCGCACTGGCGGATCTGTGTCGGCAGCACCCATGCAACGCAAGATTCTGGGTTGGACATCCCAGGATAGGCGAGGCGAGACTGACAATCGTTCTTCGTTTGGCTAGGACAGTGCTGCGACCTGTTCGGGTTTAGGGGCTGCAGCCATCGCTGACCGTTCCCGCAGTACGCGCGCCACCGTCGTCTTCGAGGTGCCCAGCCGCTCAGCGATCGCCCGCTGGGAGAGGTTCTCGTCAGCCAATTCGAGGATCTGCTCCGGCTTCACTTCAACCTTGGTCCGCAGTGGTCCAGAGGGGTGGTTTACACGTGGTCCACGGACCGGTCCACCCGCTGGTCCGCGGTGGTCCGCGAGTGGTCCGGATCTTGCTCCGAAGTGGTCCACATTCTCTGGTCCACCCCGTTCCTGGACCAGCCGGGCCAACGCACGCTTGCGCCGTTGGGAGACTGAGCCGACCGGGGGAGCGACAGCCAGCTGCACGGTCGTCTCGGTGGCGAAGAACAGACTGACCGGCATGATGGCCGCCAGGAAGGCCCCGAACATGACCGTGCCGTCAACCGGGACTGGCACGCCGCCGGGCGCGAGGACGTGGGCGGCGTTGGCGGCGACCGATACGGCGGTGAAAAAGCTAACACTGATCCATGACATCACCGTAGATTCCCCGCGGGCACGCTGGACTGAGGCTGCCACGGCATACACCAGGATGGTGGAGTCAACGACAATCGGGACGAGCCACCTCAGCTGCGGCGCGATCCCCGCCCATTCAGCTGCCTGGATCAGGCCCTGAAAGGAGAGAGTGAAGCTGGCCACTGCCAGGATCCCGACCAAGGCCATGGATGCCATCGTCATTGTTCGGCTGTCGGGTTCAATTCTCGAGCTTGTCATCAGTTACGTTCTCCCTCGCCGTCTGCCCCGCGACTTCCTTTTGGACCACGCGGGACGCTCAGTCTAGGGCCGGTTTGGCCCACACATTCGGTAGTGTGGACCGGTCCTTGGCCCACCCGCGGACCACCTTGGACCAGTTGTGGACCACCTACTTGGACCACCGCGGACCACCTGTTGGACCAGGGGTGGTCCACGCTATCCGAGGGCGCCGACAGTTATGCCCATCTCCGTACACATGACCGGAAAGACCGTCAACTTCGTTCGCGGTGAGAAGACCAGCTCCGACGTCCAGATCGACCACCTGGTGCCCTTGTCCGAGGCATGGCAGAAGGGTGCCCAGCAGTGGGACGAATAGACCCGCACCGCATTCGCGAATGACCCCATCAACCTCCGGGCAGTCGATGGCCCGAGTAATTCATCCAAGGGAGATTCCGACCTTGCCACGTGGCTGCCGCCGAACCGCGGCCACTGGTGCACTTACGTCAGTGAGATCGTCCACGTGAAACCCACGTACGGCGTCTGGATAACCGAAGCCGAGCACGCCCGGGCCGGGGAGATCCTCGCAGGCTGCTAAACACTAAGCTACCTATCGCGCTCGGATCCGGTAACTGTACGGAGAGCTCTTCCGCCGAAGGGCTAGGCAACGTGCTCAGCTTCCAGCGTGCCGACACGCTAAACTCATGGCCCAAGACTGCCCCGGCATTCCAGATCATCGACGGCGGTAAAGACTGATCAGCCGGTAACACCTGCTCATGCCGCAGACCCGCAAGAAGCGCACTTGGAAATCCGTCGTGAAGGCATACGAAAAGGCTTCGGAGCTGGGGTCCGCTCAGCCCTGTCGAGCCGGCATCCCGTCACTCTGATGGCTTCCAGGAGGTTGGCCCGGGCCAGGTCTACGTCAGGGCCGGAGCAGTCTTCCACCCTGCTTGGTGAATCGCCGTAGGGACCGCGTGGGACGACAACCCGGACTGTCTGCTCGTGATCGCGGAGAGCGCCGTCGGCGCCCGCCGGGAGTGCAAATCCTGCGCCGAGCCCCTGCCGGCGTAGACGGACTTTTCGGCGGCACGAAAAGACCCCCTGGAGCCAGTCCAAGGGGTCTTTCGCCGCGGGGCGGGCTTCGGTGGCTAGAGGCCGGTCGTGCTTGCCCCGTACTCGGCCTGCTCCGGTGTGTAGCCCTCGTAAAGCAGTTGGTCGACCAGCCCCGAGCGTGAGAAGGAGCTGAACTTCAGGTAGTCCTCGGCTTTTTTGGCTGCCTGCTCGTTGTAGTCCACGGTCATGTGGTCCACGGCCCAGGTGGAGTCCTCGACGGAGAATTTCTCGTAGACCAGCTGGTCGATCAGCCCGGACCGGGAGAAGGCGCTGAACTTGAGGTAGTCGCCGGCTTTGCGCTGAGCGCTCTGCTGGCTGATCGTTCCTTTTGCGGCCTCGGCAGCAGCCTTGGCGGCTGCGTCAGCGTCAGCCTTTGCTTTGGCGTCCGCGTCGGTTTTCGCCTTGGCAGCAGCGTCGGCCTCGGCCTTCGCCTGCTTGGCTGCATCCGCGTCAGCCTTGGCTTTGGCGTCGGCGTCGGTTTTCGCCTTGGCTTCCGCGGCCGCTACGGCGGGATCCTTTGAGGGGGTTGCGGAGGCAGTAGCCGTGGGTGCGGTCGCGGACTCTTTAGCGGTGGAAACGCTGGAAGCAGAAGTTGTCCCGGTCAGGCCGCGGGCGGGGTTGACGATCATGCCCAGGATGAAGAAAGCGATGGTGACGATCAGGGCTACCTTCTTGTGCCTGTCGTAGCCCTCCAGCGGGAGCCCCTGCTTGTCGCGGGTCTTGTTGACCAGCAGGAGGATAATGTCGACGAGTGCCCAGATGCCCAGACCACCGATGGTGATCAGCTTCAGTATGCCGGTTCCGATTTTGCCCAGGTAGAACCGGTCCACGCCGAGAACGCCAAGGAGGAGAGCGAGCAACCAGGTCACCAGGAATGACTTGTTGCCTTGCTGCGCCTGCCCGTACCCCGGGGCCGGGGGATAGGGGGCAGTGTAGGGGGTTTGGCTCATGAGAGTCCTTCCATAGGACACCTGACCGACGTGCGATGCGAAGCGTGCGGGGTGGGTGCGGAGATGGACGCGCACTGGGGTAACTGGGCGTGGGCCGCGGACCGCGAGGGCGGCTCATCGCGCGCGCTGACAGTCATTAGCATGATCGCTTCCCCCAATAGCGTCACGGGCGATGCTGCCCGTAGTTCGGATGCTACACGTCATTGGCGGAATTGATTCAAATGCATGGAAAGTGACGGGGGAGCCGGCACAGGCCATGGCGAGCAGGTCAGGACCAGTGCCAACCGCAAGCCGGGCGGGGGCAACCTGTTCGCTGCCGACAAGCCATCGTGGTGCCTGACGGAGAAGGCCCGCACCTGGACCCGCGAATCCGACGGCGCCAGACTGACGAGCTCCCAGGCCGGCGTGCTGAACGGGTTCCCGGCAAGCTTCCCCTGGTCCGGCAGCCGCTCACGCCAGTTCCTGCAGGCTGCCAATGTCGTCGCCCCGCAGGTGGCAGCGGCCCTGTTGGCAGAGGTTGCCGCCTAAGCGCTCAAATGGGCGAGGCCCCTTAGAGTTGTGGCAGCAATCAAGAGCGGGGGGAACCATGGCTATCTGCTGGACAAGACTGCTTCAACAGGGCTGAGGACCATCGCCGCTGGTCGCAGCCCAGCAGGGCAGGCGGCCCCCTCAATCTAGAAGGAGAAAATCATGCTTACCCATCTCGCCGTCACAGATAAATCGAGAAGGCGGACTTTCGCAGCATGTGGAGTGAACGCTAAGCCCGGATCGGACTTCACCGGGCAGCGGGCTTATGTCACCTGCAATAAGTGCAGAGGGACCAAGGTATTCCTCGAGGCCGAGAGCGGCATCGTGCCGGTACATACTTCGGCCATCCATTATCTCGAGATCGCTCTCCGAGCTAACGAGTCTTCCATCCGTGAAGCGGAAGAGGAAAACAAAGAAATAGATGACCCCGGTGAGTGGGAGAGATTGCACGAGGAGCGTGAGCAGTTGGTTACATCCCTCGCCACCTTGAAGGCCCTCCAAGAGGTCGACCTTATGGCCACAAAGTAGATGTCAAAGTAGGTGCACCACCACAGCCAGCACAATGGCGACTGGCTCACCGTTGTCGGTATGGACAGCCGGTTAGGCGCGCTACGAACGCAACTGCAGCCGGGTTCGATGATGCTTGTCACGGGGTGGAGGAAGCCCTCATGCCCGGCCCAGCTCCTAAGAGAACCCGGACTGTTACGCGGTCACAATTAAAATGCCCGGCATCCATACAGCGCGTCGAAGGGGCACCAGTAGTATTGGCTGAAATACGCAACAGAAGCGGGAGCATCATGGGGCTATTCGGCAAGCTTGTAGGAAAACTCAGCCGCCCGCCGGCCTGCGGCGACACGGAAACCCGCGTCCAGCCAGGTGGCCCCGTGAACGTCAAATGCACACGGCACCCAGATCACCCTGGGAACCATTTCGACAGTCGATACCGCTTGCAGTGGGGCGAACGCCCACTCCACGAAATGTTCGACAATCACCCCGAATTTTTCAAGGATCTCAACTAACAACTGCGCGCGATTTCCTATCCAATCGTTCATCTAATGCAATATCAACCGATTTAGGTTGACATAATCGCTGTTATCGGCACACTTTTTTGCCTGGGGGAGAGGCGGAGCCTGGAGCCGGAAAGACCGCGAAAACCTGCCGGAGCCCTATCCATAAACCGGTGCGCTACCCGAGCAGTTCGGCAGTGTGGAAATTTGCGTTGTAGCCGGCGATCTTCCACTTGCCGTCAGCAGGGTCCTTGGCGACGGCGAACGAGATTTCCGCTGTTGAGTTCTGATCCGGCTTGGGGGTTCCGTCAGCAGTAACCGACATTGCATAAGCAGCGGTGGTGTCAAGCATGACTCCCTGCAGATTGGCGCTCTCCACATAGCGGAATTTCTGAGGGGTGATGGTCCGCATAGTCACGCGGGGCGTATTAGCCCCGTGAACATAAGAGAAGCCAGGCTTTGATGCCATCCACTGTTCGCGGGCGACATCGTCCTTCCCAGCTTTCAGCTCATTGAGCATGACCTCCTGGTTGAGCGGGTGAACTTGATCTTTATGTGTGGCCCACCAGCCGTCGATGTCCGTACCGTCGTTGAGGGTGGAGTCGATGACTTCCTCAGCAATGAAACGGACGATCACTTTCTGCGCCTCGGCGAGTTCGGCCTCCGAGTAATGGGCCTTGGCAGCGTCATCGGTGATTGTTGGGTTGTACTGCATCGCCGGGTCAGTATCGGCAATGCTCGTCTGGAGGTAGTCGCCTTTGCCGTCGTTGGCGACGCCTTTGGCGACAAGGCCGCTGGGCAACGTGTAGGGAAATTTGCTGGTTGGGGACGGCGTCGCCGACGGGGTGGCAGCCGCTGAAGCAGCGTCCGAGCCGCCTAAAGTGCTGGCGGCCGATGTTGCCTCGGGTGCCGAGCACGCCGAGGTGAAGATAAGCGCCCCGGCAATTCCTGCGGCGGCCACGATTTTACGAGGGTTCAAAATTCATCCTTTGAAGAATTGAAGCTGAGGAAAAGGAGCCGGGACGGAGTCCTATCCATAAACATGTGTGCGGCCCGTCAATCAAAGATTTCCACCCGGCTGCTCACGGGTCCCGCTCTTCGGTCATGATGACCACGGCGTCATCGTCCAGGAGCGCTTGGAGTATCTGCCATGGTCAGCCCGTGACAGGGGCTTTTGCTGTTCAAGCCAGAAGTGCCGCGGCAGTGGTTTACGGAAGGCTCCCCGGCCACTGTTTGGATTGAAGTCCAGCAGGCGCCGGATAAGGCGTGGCGAAATGGCCAGCAAGCATTTAGTCCCCCAATTTGGTTTATTGGGATGAGAATACAGGCAACCGCCCCGGACAACCATCAATGCATGTTTTAGTTACTCCTGAATGCGCAGGTCGGCGCCGGCGCCCCTGCCATTGGCCGGTCCCCCAGCCCTCATCTTGGGCTACGGGATGCGTCGACGCCCGGGCCTGCTGCCGCCCGCCGATCGGTCCGGGATCGTATGAATAGATGAGCGGGCCCGGTAGCAGTCGCCCCGGGCCGCTCCACGATCAGCTGAACTTGGCGATACGGGCCTTGGCAGGGTCGCTATTGACCATCTCCACGCGAACCAGCAGGAGCGAGTTCTGTCCAACCTCAGTCCCTGCTTCAAACTTGTCCATGCAACCCATTCTTACAGGCCTAACTGCCAATCAGGGCCCTCCGCTGGGGCAGGGAATCACCGAGCGGATCCACAAACTCAGAAACCTCCGCATGCTTCTACCCAGGCGCGAATAGCGCAAGCGGAGTGGGGGAGAAACTGGTGGGAACACAGTGAAAAGAAAAATGACAGTTGCGCTGGCCTGTACTGTGGCGCTGATCCCGGTGACATTCTCAATGCCCGTCGCACACGCTGGGCTAACGTCGGAGACCAGTACGATCACGATCAGCGCCGGCGAAACGCATACGGAGAATCTCACGGTGACCGTGCCTCGCATGCCTGCTAAAGCGGACATCCAGATCGCCATCGACACCACAGGAAGTCAGTCTGGTGCCATAGACCAGGCGAAGGCCCAGGCAACAGAGCTGGTGAATACAGTCCACGCGGCAGTACCCGACGCCAACTTCTCGGTAGTGGATTTCAGGGACAGCACTGACGGGCCCTCCGAGTACGTCATCAGGCAACCGATCACTAATGATGCCGCAGCAGTTCAGGAAGCGATCAACACCATGTCGGCCGGCGGCGGCGGGGACTACCCCGAGGCTCAAAACCTGGTGCTGTCCAGGGCCGCCTCAGATGACCCTGCCCTTTGGCGGCCTAACAGCCGCAAGTTCGTCGTTCTCATCACTGACGCCCCACCCCACGGCGCAGCAGTAAACGGCTTCGAGTCCTGCTCCGACCGCTCTCCTGACCCCCATGGCCTGGCGACAAACGCAGTAGTGGCAGACCTCGCAGCGGCTCATCGGACTCTCTTCGCAGTGACTTCGGCTTCCTTTATGGGCGGCCTCACGGCCAGCTGTTACAACGACATCGCTGCAGCGAGCATGACGGGAAGCGCTCAGCAGCCCCTGGGAAGTGACTTCGGCGCTCAGACCCTGGACATGATCGAGGCTGCATCAGCGACTGTGAGCGACGTCCATCTTGAGGTTGCCGGACAGAACCCGAATGCTTCCTGGATCAGCTTCAGCCCTGCAGTCATCGGCCCAGTAAAAACGCCGGCAACCATTCCCTTCACGGCTGACATCGCGGTCCCCGCTGATGCCACCGAAGGAGATCACGTCTTTGACATCGTCGCCCTTGCTGACGGCGGGGACATCGGTCACCAAACCCTGACCATCACGGTTCCGCCCCGAAACGCCGCACCGGTCTGCACAAGCGCCGCGGCAGCCCAGCCATCCATCTGGTCACCGAACCACCGGATGGTCGGGGTGAAAATTGTGGGCTTGACCGACCCTGACGGTGATCCCCTCAAGCTCACTGTCACCGGAGTTACCCAGGATGAGCCGGTCAACGGGCCCGGCGACGGCAACACCTCCCCCGACGCTGCCATCGGCACTGACGGTTCCAGTGTCCAGATCCGAGCCGAACGCAGCGGCACCGGCGACGGCAGGGTCTACGCGATAGCCATCACAGCCACTGACGGCGAGGGCGCGACCTGCTCAGGAACCGTACGGGCCAGTGTGCCACATGACCAGCGCGGTGCAGCCGCTGCCGACTCCGGGCAGGCATACAACTCGCTGGGCTAAGCCTTTCCCTATCCTGCCGAACTGTCCCGATTCGGAAGCCGACACAGCAATGCCCCGTCCTCATTGGGCCGGGGCATTGCCGGAGTGCTTAGCCTGCGATCTTGCGGGCCATAAACGCCTGACGTCTACCGGGACTAGGCTCCCTCCGGCGGATCCACTTCATCGAACCATCGGACGACCGAGTTGCCGCCATAGGCGCGGCTGATCGTCTGCTGCAGCCCGTCGGCCTGCTGCACGGCCAGGTCAAGTTCGGCGACCACTGTCATGATGCCGATCTCGCTCTCGTCATGGCCTTCGTGGAAGTGCCGGCCGGATTCGGCGGTGCGGTGCCATTCGGTGAGCTGCCCCAGGGCCATTTCGAGTGAGCGCATGCTGTCCAGCACCTTTCCCAGGATGGAGTAGCTGTCCGATGGCCGGTCCAGGGAGTCCGCGTTCTGCATGAGGTCGCGGGCGGCCCGTGAGAGCCGGCTGGCGGCGTGGTAGGCGTGTCTGCTCTCAGGCTCGGTCACAGGCAACCTCGCCGTCTATGTCTTTGCACTGGATGTGGACGCGCTCCGGCTGCCCGGGATCGTCGCCCCAGATGCTGATCTGGACTTCTGTTGAGATGGTCCGGAAGCTGGCGACCGGGTCGATGTAGACCGTCTGCACCTCGATGAGCTGGCGGCCGGAGTGCAGCACCCCCTCATGCAGAAGCGCCAGGGACGGGTGTTCCGGCGGGTTCGTGCCGATGCTGACCTGGACGTCGCCGTCAGCGTCGTGCTGGACGGCGACACCCCAGACGTTGGCGCTGGTCCAGAAGTTGGCGACGCCGTCGATGTCCGGTATCTGCAGCTGATTGCTGTCCTCGGACATGAGCCAGAGCAGGGCATTCGGGAAGGCGACGGTGGCCGTGAAGACCCCGCTCACTCGGCCGGCTCCAGCAACTCGGGGCCGTTGTTTCGGACGCTGTTGACCCGGTCGCTGACAATCCGCGGGGTCAGGACCGGCTCGGGGACGGCGTCAAGGAGTTGCTGCACATCGGCTTTGTCGGTGGTGCCGGGGTCCAGCCAGTCGGCGAACATGTCCGGCGGGATGATGACCGGCGCCCGGTCGTGGACGTGGCCCAGAGAGTCGTGCGCCGTGGTGGTCAGGACGGTGCAGCTGAGCAGCCATCGGCCCGGGTCGTCCTCGGGCAACTCCGGGTCCGGCCAGAACTCGTACAGGCCAGCAAAGGCCAGCAGGTCATCCTTCTCCGAGAACAGGTAGTTCGGGATCTTCTTGCCGCCTTCAGTCTTCTGCCACTCGTAATAGCCCTCAGCAGGAATCAGAGTCCGTCGCTTCACCGCCGCGTTCCGGAACGACGGCTTCTCCAGAATGGATTCGCTCCGCGCATTGATCAATCTTGAGCCAATCTTGAGGTTTTTCGCCCACGACGGGACCAGGCCCCAGCGGGCAATCAGCAGACGGCGGTCAATTTCGTCCTCATCGAGGCGCTCGGCGATGATCGGGACGTCCTGGGTGGGTGCCACGTTCCAGCTGGGCGGCGGCGGGCTGCCCTCCACCTCCTTGGCATCAAAGTAGCCAAGGAGGTCGCCGGTGGCCTTGGACATCACGTATCTTCCGCACATGCGCCCATTCTGCCTCACGAGTAGGGGAATGCCGGGTGCATGCTGTATGTTGCAGTCGCTGACAAACCCCGACAGATATGAGAAGCACCCAAGTGGCAACCGATTACGACGAACTCCGCTCCGACGTCAAAGAATCCCAGCACAACTCCCTGGAGGCGCTGCGGACAGCCAACACCCCTGACGCGCGCAGCGTTGGCCGGGAACTGGACGAAGCAGATACCGTCGACGGCGTTGATCTCCCGGGCGACTTCATTGCCGAGGAGCTGGTCGTCCAGGTTGTCCCCCAGGCGAACGATGAGTTCACCTGCTGGTCCTGCTTCCTGGTCCGACACCGCTCCCAGGTCGCCCTTGAAAAGAACGGTCACGCCTACTGCGTCGAATGTGAAGGCTGAACCCAGATACTGGCCCATCATTAGCAGGCAATGGTGGGAAAACTCCCGGACCGACTTTCAGCTCATGACCCTGGAGGAGTGCGAGCAGCACTTCGAAACTCTGTATGGGGACCCTGAGCCGTACATGCAGCAGCTGGTGCGGGTGTTCATCGACGATGAAACGCTGGCGCCGGGCTACCAGTTTGTGGACGGGCAGTTGCACCCCGTGGTCCTGACCTTGTACAGGCGCGCGATGGAGCTGAAGGTGCCCCACAATTGCTTCACCGCATGGATGCTCACGCCGCTGCCGGGCGAGAACTATCCGCGGCCCGTTGCGGCTCTGGATCACCCGGAGAAGCTCATGGAGTACCTGGAGGAATTTGCCCGCGACCGCCAGTAGCCCGTGACGGCGCCCCAGGCCTGCAGCGAGGGCGCTTCGGTACTTGTACTGGTTGAGGGTGAATGGCCACGCATCCGTTCTTTCCTGGCCGTCGCATGCACGATGCCCGACTGGCGCCTGTGCAAGGCTGGGAGTCGCCAACTGGCGGCCCTTAGGTTGACTGCTTGGCGTCTCACCCTGCCTGTACGGTTGAACCCATGGTGACCCAGAGCGCGATTTTCGTTGATGCCGGCTTCCTCCTCGCGGTAGGCGGAACCCACGTCGCCGGCACCTCGCTGCGGTCCGCGTTCAGGGTCGACTACGAGAAGCTCATCCAAGGCATCCTGAAGCGCACTGCGGAGCATTCTGGTCTCGATGTCCTGAGGGTCTACTGGTACGACGCCTCGAAGGACGCCCTGTTCACGGACCAGCACAAGTCCATCGGCCTGCTGCCGGATGTGAAGGTCCGTCTGGGCCGGATCTCCTTCAACGGAGAGCAGAAAGGCGTGGACCTCAAGCTCGGGCTGGACCTGGTGGGCGTGGCCCGGAACCGGGCAGCATCCGTGGCGTTCCTGGTCTCTGGCGACGATGACTTGGCCGAGGCGGTCGAGGAAGCCCAGGACCTGGGCATGAAGGTCGTCCTGGTCGGCGTCGAAAACCCCACCCACCGGCTGGGTGTTACGTCCGTCGCCGAACACCTCGCACTCCGGGTCGACAGCATCATCGCCCTGCCCCAGGAACTCATCGACGCCTGCTTCACCAAAAACGTCGCCGCCACGCCCCGCCCCACGCCGGCTCTCACAGTGCAGGCTGCGACGCTCCCCCAGCCGTCGGCGCCAGGGCCCCGGCCCTCCAACATTCCCGCCAGGCCCGGCCCGCCACGGGACCGCATCGTCCTTACCCCGGCTCCCCGTCCGCACCGGACCGAAGCGCACCTCGTCTACAGCTCCGGCGGCACCGGCCCGTCCATCCTGCCCCCGGAGGACAGCCCTCTGGATGTCGCCTACGACGTCGGGGAAAGCGTGGCCGCCAGCTGGTACGGCACGACCACCCAAGGCGAGCTGAACGAACTCCTGGCGGACCGGCCGATCCTGCCCGCGGACGTTGACCGGGTACTGCTGAAGGACTGCGCCCAGCGGATCGGCGAATACAAGACCGACCTACAGGGCGTCCGCCGCGCGCTGCGTGAAGCGTTCTGGACAACGCTGGACCAGCTCATCTAGGCACTGCTGTCTGCGGGTGGCGTCTTGCGCTGGCAGTGGCCGACTGTCATGTGTTCCATGCTCGGATGCCGACGGCACCAATGACAGGATGAAGGACTTCATCAGCGCGGATTGCTCGAGCTTGTCGTCCGCGACGACAGGTCGCACGCGGGAGAAGCAGCAACTGCGAGCCGAGCAGTAGTTGGACGATTGTCCGACGGTTAGTCCTCTGGGATGTAAGACGCCGCACCTGTCCGTTGAGTCGTGACGGAAACCGTAGGAGCTCCTAGCGACTCATATGTGGAAAATAACCGCAGTCTTCAATCCTGCGTTCGGCAACGGAGATTGCGGTTATCCCCGGGAATATGGATTCAGAACGGCGCCCGTCTTTGGGTCGATTAATTTGATAATGTGTGGCGGCCAGTTGTTTGCCTTCCTTTGTCTGCAGTTGCCCGCGTGTGCGGCATCCCTCGCAGAAGAGCAGCGCTGCGCGCCGCTGGCCTCCATCCCCTTCGGTGGCCGGGCTCCGCCCTCAGCCTCACCTGTCAGGGTCCTCCGGCCGACCCCCATCCGACGGGACTGCGTCCCAACCCGTCAGCCAAAGGCCTACAAGCGAAAGGGGCTCCGCCCCAGGGAGTGCCCCATCCAGTCCCAGCCTCGGCTTGCAGTCAGCCGGACAGGGAGCGCTGCGCGCAGGCCCGTCGTGGAACGCCACCGCCCTTTTCTCCAGGAAGTCTTGTGGTTGTAGGGGCTTCGGCCCGGGAAGGCAGGGGTCATCGTCCCGTGGAACGCAAAGTCATCGGACCGTCAACGCTGCGCGAGCAGCGAGGAGGAGCTCACAGTCATCTCTGCGTGGCACGGACAGCTAGACGATTCGCATCGCCAACGACCAGCTCTTCGGACGGACGAAGTCCGGCTCCTCGGCCGAAGGCCTGTCCCTCGAAGAGAGCCCACTCCAAGAGAAGGCCGCTGCGAAGCAGCCGGACAACAACCCGTCAACGGGAAGCCCCACGACAAGGAGCCCAGCCCGGCGGCAGCCGGGCCAGGAGCACTCCCAGTCGAACGAGCAGACAACGAGACGCGACACGAGAAGCAATCCTTGATCGCCATCTCCCCGGCGCGAAGCGCCTCAAGGCCCAGCCCCCAAGAGAAGGCCCGACGAGAAGAGAACGGAAAGTGCAGCGGTACGGGCGGCGCAGCCGCCTAGCCCCGCAGGGAAGGCCAGACACCAGGAGAAGGCAGCAGCCCAAGGGGAGCGGAATGAGCGCAGCGAGTGGCGCGGACCTGGGATGCGGGTCCACGCGTCGGCACCGGGCGCGCAGCGCCCTGGCCGACGAGGAGCCACGTGAAGAGAGCTAATAGTAAACAGGGAGAAACTCAAAGGCAGACGTACAGCTGAGAGGGAAAACGAGACGCCACCGGAAAGGAAACTTAACGTTGGGGCGAGGGCGCTTGCGCCCGAGTCCCCTCTTAAATATGCCGATACCCTGACCTCCACCGACCAGACTCACAGGACTCACAACGACTCACAGGCCCGACGACACCAGGGCTATCGCCCGCCGAACGCTGCGCGTCCGGGTAGCCAGCCAGCGGAGCAGGCGGAACGGAGGTGGGCTTCAATGGCTGCGGCTATCGCCGGGTCAGCGGATCAGACTAGGGTCACTTCCATGAAGCCGATCATCCTGCTCGACATCGACGGAGTCCTCAACCCGGCGATGGAACCGGGCGACGGCGGCCGACCCAGGCTTGTGATCACGTCGGAGAAGATCGCCTTGGTCCGAAGGCTGGCCACGCTTGGCCGGATCGCGTGGGTGTCGACGTGGCCGGCGGACATCGTTGCCGGGCTGGAGTCGCAACTGAAGCTAGAGGTCGAACCTCTGCGGGTGGTCATCGTCCTGCGCCCCGACGACGAGAAGGAGCCGACTCCCAAGCTCCGAATGGTGAAGCGGTGGCTGCACCGGATGGACGCCTTGGGCGAAGCGGACTGGGACGCTGTCGTGTGGATCGATGACGTGCTCGGGCCGGACGCGCGTGAATGGGCCCACTCGTACAGTCAGCCGGTGCTACTGGAGAAGCCGGTGCCGGAAAAGGGGCTGGCGGAGGCGCACATCGTCGCAGTCGAGGTCTTCGCTGATGGTGGGGGAGGGGTCGGGGGTCCGACCCCCTGATCCTCGTGCAGTCACATCAGTCCAGGCCGAAGTACTCCTCAAGCGTGCTGACGCCGCGGGTGGCCATGTAGGTGCCAGGGCTCATAGGCGTAACCGGTGATGGCGCGGGCGCCCACCGGATACCGGATGATGAAGCCGAAGCGGTGGGCGTTGGCGGCGGCCCACTGTGCTGCCGGCCGGTCCGCGAAGCACGGCTGGAAGTTGCACGCTCCGTCGTCTCCGATGTCCAAGGCCCAGCCGGTCTGGTGTTCCGAGTGGCCGGGCTTTGCGCTGGCATCGTCGGCGCTCTCCTGGCCGAGGGTGGCGACGTGGCCGGAGTAGGTGTCCGCCTGCGTGATGTAGGAGCGGTATCCGCTGGCCAGGGTCATGGTCACGCCGTCATGGGCCGCTGCTATGAACATCGTTTCGACGGCGGAAGCGGTGGCGTTGTTCAGAAGGGCCACTTCACCCGGGACAGCCAGTTGAACGTTGGGCTGCACCAGGTCTGCAGGAGTGTGGCCGGCGGGCGCCAGGGGGCGCTGCTTGTTGACGACCACCCACGGGCTCGCCGGGTCATCTAGAGAGAACCGCGGGTCCGGTGCCGCGGCGGGAGCAGGAGCCGCCCCGGTCGTCGAGGACCGCTCGGTAGGGCCATCGACACTGGGCATGCAGACCACCATGAATGCGAGGACCATGCACCCTGCCAGGGACGGTAGCCAGGTGCGCAACTGGGGAGAGCTACCGCTCGAGGAAGGTAATGAAGTTGCTGATCACCGGGGGGAGTAGTCGGTGGCAGCTTCCTCTGCGGCCACAGCATCATCGGCAAAGGTGAAGGTCCGGGTGAACCGGGTTTCCTGCGCCATGACCTGGACTACCGCGCGCGGATGCTTGGCGGCCTTCCAGCGGCGGAGGGCATTCCGGTAGTGGCGGTAGTCGGTGTACTCGAACGGGTCGCCGTGCTGGAACCGGTTGTGAAGCCTGGCTCGCTGGGAGATTGCGGGGCAACGACCACGCCGCGCCGCTATGATGCCTTATGCGCAGCAGAGCTGGTGCGCACACTGCCTAGGGGGAGGGGTTAATGGTGGGAATGAATGCCAACGAACTGGCGCGGGAAGAATCCGCTCGTGCGGCGCTGGAGGCCGCTGAGGCGGCCCGGAATGACTGGAAGGTGCTCTGGGCACGGGCCACGTACCTGCGGGCCGTCTCCCCATCTGTTGCCACCGCCGGACGCCCGATGAACATTTTGGGCGCAGCCAAGGCCTTGGGGCAGGCGTACAGCACGGTCCGCCCGTATGTCCTTGCCGGGGAGGCCCTTGCCCGGGCTGGCAGGGTGAGGTTCAACTCGAAGCCTGAGCAAGCGGACGTGGAAATCGTGGAGGCCGCCATGGAGAAGGCAGCACGCGCGCCGCGCCGCGCATCACGGGCTGGCGTTGGCCAGCACTCATAACAGCGCACGATCGCGATTGCTGAGGTGACCGGCGACCGCGTTGAGAACGGGTGTGGCCGCTGTCGCACCCAGATCCATGACGGGATGCCCTACGCTCGGGCGGGCGTGATGCTGACTGATCTGAGGCCCGCCGGCGCCTCGCCGCAGCTGCCCACTTTCAGCACCGCCCACGAGGCCACCGCGCCGGACTGGTCAATGAAACGTGCGGCCCTGTCGCCCCGGTACACCACTGAATGGGACGAGATGCTCGTTGTGAAAGCGGCCTGAGCTATTTAAGGTAGCCGTGGTAGGCGAGTTGCTTTTCCGCCTCGGCAGCACGCGCGGGACAGAAGTAGGCCACCGTGAGGCGGACAACGGCCGGTCCCCGCCCGCCGGATTCTCCGCCGGGAATTCCGAACTGCCTGACCTGGTCGGAGAAGGAACTGATCCCGCTCATCGGAGAGTCGCACATGTACTTGGCCATGAACTTGCCGTAATTCGCGACGTCATCGGGAACAACACCCGCCGCAGCGAGATCGGCACCGTAGCTCCCGCTGGTCTTCACCGGGGCAGGAGTCGGGGTCGCCTTCGGCGTGGCCGTCTTGGCCGGGGAAGCAGTAGGGGTGACGGTGGTCGTCGCAGTCACGGTCACAGTAGGTGCGGCGGACGGGACACTTGCGCATCCGGTAAGTAGAACAGTGAACAGGACGGCGATAGCGGCGCGTTTGTTCATGGTTCCCCCAAGGATTGCGAACAGGATGACCACATGACTATAGGTCCGGTTGGCGCTACTGACTGGCGGCCGCCGATTGTGTCGCTGCGGCGGGCCCTCAGTGCCGGGCCATGGTCACGAGATGCGCTCGAGCACAGGGTTGTCAGCGGGGATGTGGACCGCGCTTCATGAGCCGAGCTCAAACCCGTCGCCGTGCACGTCGGCGATCTTTTTGATCAGCGCCTTCTCGTGCTTTGACGGCTCAAAGCCCTCGGGGAGCTTGATCTTGACGCGTTCCGTGTCGGAAGCCACGATGATCTTTCGGTAGGCGGCAGTACTCGTGGATCATGTGTAGGCGGGCGGGATCGGCCGGAAACACTTGCGTGCGCAGAACATGTCGTACGGACCAGTTCCTAAGCCGGGGGCCACCGCCAATTTGGATCAGGCTGCCAGTCAAGGGGAAGGACGTTTGGCGGCTTCTCCTTGTGAGGTTCCCCGGGATAAGTTTCGTCCCAATCAAAAATGGGCTCGCAGTTAGCTTTTTGGTTGTCTTCGTGGCTCGATAAGCGGAACCGCTTCGTCAGGTCCGGCGCTAACAGCTGGTCAATGGGTGTTTCGCTTAAGGAACGGGACCCCATTAATCCGGGCGGACAGGTCAGCGGTAACAGGAATGCTACGCGCTGTGTCCGTCATCCTGGGATGCCTGTAGAGCGGCTATCTCCGGAATTGACAGGTATGTATAGTCATCGGTCGTGCGCAGCTCCAGAAGTCGTTCGCGCATGGCTGGACCGGCGGCGAGCCAGGGGGCATCCCGCTCGCGAAGGAGGTATTGCAACTCGATCCACCGGATCTTGACGAACCGGGTCCTGGGCCGCTGCTTAGCGGCTTGACGCATCCTCGTCAGCCAGTAGGGCTCGGGTGATTCAATTCCAGAGTCGACCATGCTACCAGCGTAAATTCGTAGGGCTGAGATGGAACCATTCCACGGAAACTCTTGGGGAAAAAATGCGGCTCTCCTGTGCCGGTCAGGGATCCGGGCGCAGCTCTCAGATCCGCGGTGTCATCCTCTTCGGATGTTGGGGGATCCCGGCGGGCGGACGCGGGTCCTGCCGTCCCGCCAACCGGGAAGGAGGGTATTCAGCTGTGCTTCTGTGTCCTGGTCCGGCTCGTCTCGGCGGTATTTCATGCGTTGGATGTGCAGCCACATGCCCAGGAGGCGTTCTTCTTCGGTGTCCGTTCGCTTGTGGCGTGGCCAGTCGTTCCCGGTAACCTTGGGCGGTGAGCTCTTGGAGGCGTTGGTTCCAGCGGGCTTCGTCTTTGTCGGTACGGGCCCGCTGGTCCCGGTCGGGGATTTCCTACAGGGCGTCGCTGTACGTGGGGGAGAGCGTGCCCAGGTCGTGGTCCTGGCGTCGTCTGACTAGCCATATGGCCAGAGGGCCCGCTCCCGGGCGGACGGGGAACTGCTGGAGGGGAGCCGGTTTTCGGCCCGGTACAGGGCGATGGTGTCGTTGAGGTTTTGCAGCCCTTCCGCGGTGATGCGGGTGGGCGGGGGTGGGCGGGTGGCGTTGCGGTGGTCGTCCCGGATGGAGGGCTCCGCGGCTGCGGCGATGGCCAGGTGGTAGCGGACGGTGCTTTGGGCGGCGCCTGTTGTGGCGGCGATTTTTGTGGTGGTGAGGCCTTGCCGGTACATCTGGACCCACTCGGCGTGGGGCGCTGTCTTATGTTCCGGCATGCCGCTCAGGTGCCCTTGCGGATGGCGATCAGTTTGGCGCCTTCGGGGACCGCAGCCTTCAGCGCCGCTTTGGCGTTGTCGTAGCTGTCGCCCTGAACGCTGATGTGGTCGGTGCTGCCGTCGGCCAACTGGATTGTTCCGGTGAGATCCACCGGATCAGCCTAGTTGGCTCGCCGTGTTCCCGGCGGTTGTGCTGTGAAGTCCTCCAAGGCGCGCGGTGCAGCTGCCCCGCCTGAGGGAGGGAATCCACCGGCCGTTTCCCGCCAAGGTCCCGGGCGGGGGTAATCATCCAGACGGTGAAGTAGTTGTGCGCGATCCTCAGCTCCAGGGAGGGTGGGGCGAATTCGGCCTTGATGGATTCCCAGACCTGGTCGGACACGGGTCTGCCGATGATGAGGGAGGGCATCAGCTGCCGTCGTCGATGGACTCGAGCAGCCACTGCGTGGCGAGGGGCTGGCGGCGCAGGGTGAAGGTCCGCAACGTGGAGGCAGAGCTGGCCCGGGCCTGGACGCGCCAGTATTCGACGCTGACGAGGTCGCCGCTGCCTTTGGCGGCGGTGCGGCGGGTGTCCCACCAGGAGTCCCGTCCGTACCAGTGCTGGGAATCCGTTTCGGGGTCGACCAGCCAGATCCGTCCGTCGTGAGGGATGGCCAAGGGGTTAGCTGCCGGGTCGAGCCGGACCTGGACATGGTTGGTCTGTGTGGGGGCTTCGTGGGTGATGGTCATGAGAGTCGTTCTTTCGTGGTGCTGACGTGCCAGTACGGTCGTGCGGGTGGGGTTAGGCGGCTTTGACGAGGGGGAGTTCGTCCCAGTGGGTGGTGTAGCGGGGGGAGAGCATGTCCCGTTTCATGCTCCAGTCCGGGCCGCCGCGGATGCCGGCGTGGCCCAGGCCAATGGACCCGCGGCCGTAGCGGCGGGTGACGTCTTCGAGGAGTGTTCCGACATGGCGTTCCTCGTGCGGGTTCTCGAAGAGGGACAGGGGCGCCTGGTTGCCGGTGGGGCGGAGGTCGGTGACCATGATCCCCGCCCTGGCGTACCGGATGCCCTCGTTGATGTGGGGGAGGAGGGCGTGGGCGGCCTTGGTGAGGATGACCGGGTCCGCGGTGGGCATCGGCAGCGGGATGCAGATGGAGGGGTAGGAGGTGTCTTTCGGGTTGAAGTGTGAGGTGCCGGCGAACGCGGTGAGGACTTTGGCCTGCAGCCCGTGTTTGGCCAGCCGGGCCGAGGCTTGCTGCCCGTATACACTCATGACCTGGCGGATGCCGGCGGCGGTGGTGATGGGGGTGGCGAAGGAGCGGGAGAAGATCAGCTGGTCCCGCCCGATGCGTTCTTCCTCCATCGGGATGCAGGGGGTTCCCTGCAGTTCCAGGACGGTGCGCATCATGACGACGGAGAACCGGTCCCGGATCATGACCGGATCCGCCCGGGACAGGTCCAGGATCGAAAAGATGCCCATCACGTTCAGGCGTTTGGTCAGCCGGGTCGCGACGCCCCAGATCTCCACCACTGACAGGCGGCCCATCAGGGATTCCCGGTCGGCGGCGGGGACGGAGTCCCAGTGGCAGACCCCGCCAAAGGCCGGGTTGTTCTTCGCCCACTTGTTGGCCAGCTTCGCCAGGGTCTTGGTGCCGGCGATCCCGACGCAGACGGGCACGCCGACGTTCCGCCGGACCGCCGTCTTCATCGCCCGGCCCAGGGCCAGGAGTTCGTCGGGCGTGCCTTTGACGCCGAGGAAGGCCTCGTCGATGCTGTAGACCTCAAGCCAGGCAGAGTACCGGCCCAGCAGCTCCATCACCCGGGCACTGATGTCCCCGTAGAGCTCGTAGTTACTGGACAGCGCGACCAGGCCCCATTCCCTGGCCCGGGGTGCGAGTTTGAACCAGGGCTCGCCCATGGCGATGCCCAGGGCTTTGGCCTCGGGGGAGCGGGTCACTGCGCAGCCATCGTTATTGGACAGCACAATGACCGGCCGGCCTTCCAGGGACGGGTCGAAGGCGCGCTCTGCGCTGGCGTAGAAGCAGTTCACATCCACGTGCGCGATCTGCGGCATCCGCCGCATCACAGCCGGCCTAGACATGATGAAGGCACCGCGTTGCGACACCCCAGACGGTGAGTTCGCTGAGGCTGGGCACCTTGATGTCCGGGTAGGCCGGGTTTTCGGCCTGCAGCACTACACTGGTCGCCGTAATCCGCAGCCGCTTGATCGTGAGTTCCCCGTCCAGGACCGCGACGACCACGCACCCGTCCCGCGGCTCGAGCGCCCGGTTCACGATCAGTTCATCGCCGTCGCTGATCCCGGCGCCTTCCATCGAGTCCCCGGACACGCGTACGACGTAGGTGCTGGTGATGTCCTTGATCAGGTGCACGTTCAGATCGATCCGGCCATCAAAATAGTCCTGAGCCGGCGACGGAAACCCCGCCGCAACGGGCACCGGAGAGATCAACACCGACAACAACGACACGCCCGCATCTATCACGCGGGGACCGACAACAACGCCCACAACACACCTTTATTCGAATATATGTTCGACTCATTTCAGTGTACTCGTGAGGGCAGACATTCGTTCTCCACCATGTTGCATCTGATGGACGAAAAGCCTGCGGAGCCGGAACGCTGGCCCGCGGCCACAGCCCGACCCTCGACTCTTGGAGGCGGATTTGGGTGCGGTCAACTTTTCGTTGACGGCCCCAACCGCCGGGGCGAAACTGAGTGGACGGCTACGGACAATGAAGCCCAGGCAGTGGCGAACGTCATCGATCGGTTGGCGCAGTGGTTCCCGAAGAATCAGGAAGCCGCTTTCACGCAGAAGGGACGGATCAGGGGGCCACGTTGCGGGCGGCCAATTCGTAGACAGCCCATCCCGCCTCGCCGACTACTCGTTTGGCCGTTTCAATGACCTCCCTGCTAGCAGCTGGTCCGGAACAAGTAGCGATCGTCAGTAAGGACGGTGTTCCTGGCCCAACGCTTAGGGAGTAAGCCAGCTCGTGCACCCACTCGGCCGCGTCCATACTTCCCACTCTAGGTTAGAAAAAGCGAGGAAGCGGATCCCTAAGTGTTCCTGATTTCAAACGGGTCAATCCGCAGAGGAGCTTGGCCAGGCCACACGAGGACACCGTTCCCGTGACGGGAGTTTTCCATATTTAGCACGTCTACTCTCGTGACCGTTCCATTCGAATGGCTCAGCTCGTGTATGCGGCGCTGATGCCAGTGGCCGCAGAAGACATGGGGAACGGCCAATGAATCAACGACCTCTCCCAGGAGGTCCCGGGTTTTGTTCGCTTTCTCGGTCAGTTCTGTGCTGAGTTGGAAGTCCCCCGTCAGCGGGACGCCTGCAGGCGCGTCGTGGGTAATCAGGATGTCTAGGGGACCGGCTGCGATGAGCGCGGCGGCTTCCTCGCGAGTGGGTTCTTCATCAGGCCACCAGTCCTTTCCCACCGTCCTGTGCTCGTAGTCGACGCTGAACGCGCCGCCCAACCCGCCGACGGCAAGGCCCTCAATCATGGTTCGACCGCCTCGCGGCAGGACCCGGATATTGGAGCGGATCGTTGCCAAGCCGTCGTCCTCGACGGGGAGCCTCTGCAAAGTGTCCCAGTTGTCGTGGTTACCCCCGGAGACGACAAGAGTGATGCCTAGATCCATCAGGTATTTGTTCAGCTTGGTCTCGTAGCGTCCGCGCTTGGCGCCTGGCCAATCAAGCCCAAAGTCTCCAACGTGAATGGCGGTGCGAACATCTGCCCGAGCTGCTGACCTGATGGAAGTAAGCGCCCAGCCAGAGGCGCCATGCCAGTCACCGAATATTGCGAGGGGAGAGGATGACATCCGCCCAGCATACGGAGTCCAGTGCCAAGTTGTCCTAGGTCTCAGGCAGGTGAGCTAGGCGATGTGCTGCCCTAAGCACTCCCAGCGGATCTGGATGGTGTGCCACCGATCAAGCGGGCATTGCATATTCGTAGCGGTAACGCCACGAATATGAGGGATAGACAGAACACACCACGGCGAGCCACTCTTGGGTTGGCCAACACTGCAACAAACCCCTGTGCTACCCAGGGCCGCAAGTTTCATGGTGGTACGTACGCTCTATCAGTCCTTGGAAACGCCGGTCCTCCGGCCTCCGCTTCTGGCCCTGCCTTCACGCCAGCCGGGAAGCCGGGCGTTAAGCGTGGCCTCGCGTTCCTCGGTCAGGATTTCCTGGCGGTATTTGATCCGCTGCCCGTGCAGCCAGACTCCCAGGACCCGTTCCTCTTCGGTCGAGGCTTTTTTGTGGAGTGGCCAGTCGTTGCCGGCCCGCCGGTACGCCACCAGTTCGGTCAGGCGCTGCTCCCATCGGGCTGCATTTTCCTCGGTCCGGGTCGGCTGGGTGTCCCAGCCGGGGATGACGGCCAGGCCTTCGCGGTAAGCGGGGGAGAGGGTGCCGGCTGCTGCCGCATTCCGCCGGGAAAGGAGCCAGCCGCCGAGTGCCCGTTCACGCGCGGTCTTCTCACCGGTGGTCGGGAGCCGGCCTTCGCGCTCGTGGAAGGCGACGGCGTCGGCCATGTTCTGCAGCCCCCGCGGTGTCCCCTGGCTGACGGCACCCAGCGCGGCCTTATGCTCCGCCCGGAGGCCCGGGTCAGTCCGGGAGGCGACGCCAAGGTGGTAGCGGACAGTACTCGAGGGCGCACCGGTCACGGCAGCGATCTTCTCCGACGGGAGGCCCTTCCGGTACATGAGCACCCATTCGTCGTTCGGTGCCTTGCGCTTGGAGCCGGTCATCGGTTTACCTGTTCCTGGCGCAAGTTCCCCCCTTGGCGATTCCACGATAGAGGGCGCCCTGCCCGCTCCTGCACACTAACGGCGGACTGCCCCAGCAATGCTCACTTTGCGAGAGTTTCTGCCTGTCTTCACGGCAGCTTTACGGGAGCTGCCGCACACATTGGCTCGGAAGCGGTTACGCTTCGTCCAGATTCCCGAAAGGACCGCCATGCCTGCCAGCAAGAAAACCCGCCACGGCTTTGCCCAGCCCGTCGAGCTTGTCAGCCGCCGGGTCCAGTTCGCTGCCTCCGGGGCGGCCGGCACGCATGCAGACCAGAAGGCCCGCGTCCACCGGACAGGACAAACCAACCGGATCGGCTCCCGTTCCGCACGGGTCCGGGCCGCCGTCCGCCACGAATACCGCTAGACCACACCGGGCGTCCCCGTCCGTTCGAGTCCAGGACGTCCGCCGTGAACCGGCTGCAGCGCGCCCGCTGACACAGTGGGCGCTGTGCTCCTAGGATGGCCTCGTTGGTGTCTGTCTGGGCCGTCGAGGGTGACGGCGAACTTAGAGGAGGATCCGTGGCAGGGAAATTCGAGATCTACAAGGACAGTTCGGGGGGATTCCGGTTCCGACTCAAGGCCGGCAACGGTGAAGTCATTGCCACCGGGGAGTCCTACAAAACCAAGGCAGCCGCCCAGAAGGGCATCGAATCCGTGAAGAACAACGCGCAGTCAGCCGTGGTGGACCTCACCGAATAATAGGCCCGCCATCACCTGAGCCGCGATGCTCCAAAGAAGACCCTGCACCATTACCGTGCAGGGTCTTCTGTTTTCAGCAGGGCTGGCCTAGCATCTGATTTTTGGCCATTCCGATGTCACCTAAGTCTGCTCGGGACCTACGCATGGATTCAGGTAGAAGGCCTGTATCTGCGGGCCGAAGCGAACATCTCCAGGAGCAAGAACGTGAAGCGGATCCTCACTGCGGCGACCATTATCGGGCTTGGGCTCAGCCTGGCCGCATGCGCCCCACCAACTGCCCCCATCGGCACCGACTCTTTGCCGACTGACACAGCCGGGACAGACGGGCCACGGGAGTTTGCGCCCACCGACGCGGCTCTTGCCACCGATTCCGGCACCGCCATCGCGACAGCCTGTGAGCAGTTCAATGCCATCTACGCCGACTACAAAGCCATCGACGGTGACGTCAACGCGTATGAGGACATCTACTTCGCCTCCCAATCCGCAAAGGACGGCTTGTCGGGGAAGAACATCCGGGCACTGTTCGCCTCCCTGAGCGTCCTCGCCCTGGAACACACCCCAACGGACAAGGAACCCAGACAGGAATACAAGGACATGGTCCGCGACGCCGTCTTCGCCAATGCCGGCGCCTGCACCACCGAGGGAATCACACTTAGGCTCTAGTTCAGCGGCACCTTCCATCGAAACTGCCGGCTACGGGCCGCTCTAAGCCCACAGAGGTGAAGGCCATGTCTGAAGCAAGCCGTCGGTGGGCTGGAACCATCGCGTGGGTACTGCTCGTCCTCGCCTCGATGGTCCTGATCGGCTACGGGATCGGGCGCGCTGACTGGCATATCTGGCTGCCGAATCCGGCCGATCAGGAAGAGACCTGGATCGGTAGTCGCTATATTTTCGCCGGCTGCGGGCTATCCCTCGCGGCCGCCGCGTGGTCACACCTTCGTGGCAACCCAGTCTGGGTGACCGTCTGCGTTGGACTGCCAGGGCTTCTCGTCGGCTGGGCGGCACTGGAGGACCCCTACAACTTGCTGCGCCACCTGGCCGCCGTCGTCGCGTTCCCGCTGTCCCTCGCCGGGGTCGCCGAAGTGATCCGGGTGCGTGGTCGCCGGTAAAGAGGCTAGAAATCCGTCCTCCGGTTGCACCACAGTGGGATAGTTGTGCTTTTCCCGCTCGGGGGCGGGACGGGCATTCGCCTGACAGCCGCCGCAGATCCGGTCAGACCAGCCAGCGCCACCAGCGTGACCGCTCCGGTTCCGGCGTCGGTTCCGGCTCCGGCTCCTCGCCCAAGGCCAGCGCGGCCTCGACGATGTCGTCCGCGGTGAGTGTCATGACGGCTTCACGATCGAGCGCGTCGAGACTTTGTTCCTCGTCGAGCGACAGCCGCAGCGCCTGGCGGTTGATCGACTGCTCGAACAGCGTGCGGGCGAACCGTGCGTTGCCGGAGTCCTCGCCCGCGTGGAGCCCGGTGAGGATGCGGCGCAGCATCTGTTCGGCACTCGGCTCCAGCGTGTACTCGTGCTGGGCCAGCATCTGGTGGAAGATCGTCTGGAGTGCGTCGACGGAGTAGTCGGGGAACGTGATCTCGCGGGCGAACCGGGAGCGCAGTCCGGGGTTCGAGAGCAAGAAGGACTCCATCAGCCGCGGGTACCCGGCCACGATCACGACCAGGCGGTGGCGGTGGTCCTCCATCCGCTTGAGCAGGATTTCGATCGACTCGGGGCCGAAGTCCATGCGGCCGTCCTCCGGGGCCAGCGCGTAGGCCTCGTCGATGAACAGGACGCCGTCCAGAGCACGCCGGATCACCCGGTCCGTCTTGATGGCGGTCGAGCCGACGTACTGCCCCACCAGGCCCGAACGGTCGACCTCGACCAGGTGGCCTTTCTGCAGCAGTCCGACCGCGCGGTACATCTCGGCCAGGAGCCGCGCCACGGTGGTCTTGCCTGTGCCCGGGTTTCCGAGGAACACCAGATGCTGTGATGTGGCCACTTCCGGCAGGCCGTGCGTCTTACGGCGGGCCTGGACCTGGAGCAGTGCGACGAGGGCCCGCACCTGTTCCTTCACGGTCTCCAGCCCGACCAGCGCGTCGAGCTCGGCCTGCACCTCGGAAAGCGGCCGGGCCGGCCCGGGCCTCGAACCGATGAGATCGCCGACCAGGTCGTCGACGCGCTCTGAACCGTGCAGCCTGAGCTGATCGGTCAGATGGCCGATGGTTTCGCGCAGGTCGTCGAGCGGATTGCGGCTGGCAGCCATGCATCCACTGTAATACTCAAGACCCGACCGGGACGGGGTTGGCCTCACCAGTATCAACTCCCTTTTGGTCATTGAGTTTCTAAATCTGAGGCCACGGGGCGCCCAACCCAAACACATAGGATGATCCGGTGACCGACGAACCCAAGAAGCTGCGTTTCCTGACCATTGCGCAGGCGGCCGGAGAGCTCAATGTGAACCATAACCAGATCCGGGCCCTGCTCAGGACAGGGGAGCTTCGCGGAATCCAGGTCGGCGGCCGGGGCCTGTGGCGCATCGGGGCCAACGACATCGAAGACTTCATCGCTGAGGCTTACCGGCAAACGGCAGAACGCATCGCCACCGGCGAGCTCAAGGATGAGGGAGAATCTGAGCCCGAGTAGCTCCTGCAAACGCTCTGCAGCATATGGCATGATCAGTCCAGCAAGACCGCTATGAAGATGGCGACTGTAGGCGGGTGTGAACCGTTCGGTCAACCGAACGAAGGACCCCGCGATGGCCTGTTAGAAAAACCCGTACCCCACCCAGCACCTGGCCCTGCGTGCCCTGGAAGCGATTTGCTCCAGTGGGAAAGCCCGGCAAGCAGCCGGTCCGCGCCTACCCCTGCCAGCACTGCCACAGCTGGCACCTGACCTCCAAGAAGCTCACCGGAAAGACACCCCGCTGGGAGCGGAAGCTTTCGTTGACGGGTCGTTGACCAGGTGGCCCTGCCGCGGCCACAGCTCCAGTAAATACCGCCGACTATTCGTTGACCGCTACCTGGGATTGAACTCTCCGTCCCATCTCGAAGACACGCCCGCTGGCTCCACAAGACTGTCAGTGCCCGGGAGCACCATGGAGCTATGACGGCTCCAACTGTTGAGGCGGCGATCCATGAACTGATGGATCTCGCCTGGAATGTTGTCTACGACCTGCTCACGGAGCGGGGCCTGCTCGGTGACGGGCTGTTCGTCGAGGAGTACACCGGGATCCATTCCTGGGTGGAAGACCTCACCCGGTACACCGTGGTGCACTCCCGGACGGTGGCTGTCCTGTTCGTCGACACCCGGCCCGTAGACGCCATCGTCTTCCACCAAAACCTCTTGGGCGCCGACGACCCGAAGAGCTTCTTCACTGTGAGCGGCTAGAGCAGTCCGGCTGGCGCTTTCCGGCTCGCTGATGACGGCAGACGCAGTTGAAGATGGATGGTATTGACTCAGCCCGTTGACACCCTGCCCGGGCGGGAGTAACACAGCCATTGGGCGGACCAATCCCGGGCCGCCATGGATAAGTCCGCACCCGCCGACGTACATCAGCGTCACCAACGTTCCAACACCCTGACCGCTGGTCCGAAGGAGTATCGCGGCACGCTTTCAAGGAGAACCATCATGGCAGTCGCAACCATCCTTCACCGTGTCGCCGACTACGACGCCTGGCGCAAAGTTTACGATTCCGTCGCCGACATGCAGAAAGAGGGTGGGGTGACCCAGGAGTCGGTGCACCGGATGGCCGATGATCCGAATAATGTCCTCGTCATCCATCATTTCGACAATGTGGACACCGCCAGAGCGTTTATCGCCCGAGACGATCTAAAGGAAGCCCTCCATCGCGGAGGCGTTCAGGGCGCACCGCGCATCGAGCTCTTCGAGTAACCGCCGTTTCCAAAAGAATGCACACCTTGGCGCGACCACAGGCTGACCAAGCGCCATACGGCCGCCCTCGTCGCCGTGCGTTCGCAGGCGGCTCCCCAAGATTCCGAGGCACTGTCCGACTCAAGCTCACGTGATTCCGGGGAAGAAGGGACCCCACGTCAGGGCCACATCGTTTTCAGCGCAGAGTGGTTTCCAACGGGCTGCCTCCTGGGGTTTCCGCTCGAGGACGAGAAAGAGCTTCGGACGGAAGCCGCGGCCCTTCATCCGGTGGCCGTAGTCCAGCACCTGTCCCAGGCCATGCCTGATTTGGAAGGCTTCGTTCTCCCCGGTATTGCTTTTCACCTCGGCGATACCGACGGCGCCGTCATCGAAGTGCCACGCCAGGTCGTAGTTGCAGTGCTTGGCGAACGGGGACAGCGGTGTCAGCCCGTGCAGGCCCAGCAACTCTGCCAGGGCATCCTGTGTGTGGGAATGAGCCTTGAGTCCGCGCTCCATAATGTCCGGATCGCGGTAGTGCTCGCCGTCACCCTGGAGGGGCGGGCAAAGCTTCCCGCCCGGTACGGGGCGCCAGCCAGTCCGCCTTCCGTGGCGTTCGCCCTCGCCGGGGCATCTGGCACGTTCGGCTTCAGGGTCGGGGCGGGGTAATGGGACCTGAGGTCGAAGAAGCCCTCTGTGTCGATGATCTGGATATGGTGGCCGGCCCTTTGCATCTCGGCGACCGGCTTTTCCTTGCTCCCGTACCGGCCATACTTCCAGTGCGGGCTCCAGCCCCTAACCAGTAAGTCAGTGCTGGACTTATTGATCCAGTCCTTCACCCGGCTGGCCCCCAATCCCTCAGCGATCTTGGTCAGTTCCACCTCGTTGAAGCCTTCAAACTTCCCAGTGAAGACGATTTCCTTGCCCCGCAGGTCGTAAACCCATTCGCTTGCCATGCAGTGATCAAACGGCAGGGACCAGGTGACGTGCAAGTGACTCCGCCACGCGGGGCTGATATTACGTGCCCGACTCAACCAATGGCCATGAACGGTGCCTTGCTAGCGCGGGCCTGCTCCTTGCCAATAGGGCGGGCGCTGCTGAAGCATCCGATTCAGCCGCCGCACGAGCATGACCCAGGGACGGTTGATCTTGATCAGCTCATTCATGGGGACTTTTGGATTGAAGCGCGTAACTCCGAACGCTGTCCGCGCCCATATCGGATCAGCACCCAAGGCAACGGCGTAGTACACGGCCAGGCGCGCGTCCTTCTCCGTTTCCGGCGGGTGCACAAGGCGCTCCAGTCGCGTCAGGTCTGAGGTCTTGCAGGGAGCGACGCGGGAAATGATCTCAGCAACACGCTTCTTCGGCACCCGGTGGCAGAAATCCCGCAGGTCCCAGAAGAGGCCGCCGAAACGTGTTCCCGGAGGCCTTTGCTCGCCCATAGCCTCCTTCCGCTGCGCCGCCTTTTCGGCATGCTGCGGGTAGGCCGCGGCGAACTCCGCCCGGTTCTGCTCCAGCCGGGACAAAATTGCCGCGGCGCGCTGCACCTCCAATGGCGTCCAGTACAGATTGCGCTCCTGCATCTCCCACAGAGAATCTTCAGATGCCGCAGGATGACCGTAATGCTCGTAAGCTTCGCGGAGCTGGCCATGGGTGTCCGTGGTGCCGAACTGTTCGCAAAGCCAGACGAAGCAGGCCTGGAAGTAAGAGTCGTGGCCGTGCCCGGAAGCGTCGGAAGGCAGAAAAGCCTCCGGGTCCCTGCTCTTGGGCGTAACGATGTCACCGAAGTAGCGGGGCTGGATGCAGTGCGCGAGCTCGTGCAGGAGGACGATCTCGTTCATCATGCTGGAGTGCATCCAGATGGTCGCGCTTCCGAGCGGGTCCGTGGTGCTTGGCGCCGCGGCGGAGAAGGTCACCGTGTGGCCGTCGTCGCGCGTCTTGATGATGAGTTCTATGTCGGTCATCGAAGGGAACTTCTTGTGCCAGACCTCGCTGGTGAGTATTCGGTCCAGGAAGGACCGCACCTCCCTCTCATCAGCAAATGCGGCGCCAGGTTCGAGGGATTCTTCAGCGGCGTAGACTGCCCACTGCCGGACGTCTTGCGGGACGCGGTCGTAGTAATAGGCGCCCATCGTCTTACCGAGCATGACTGGCAGGTAGTTGGCGCGTTTCACGCCCCAACAATACCGTCGCCGCTGGCACCTCATGCTGCAACCACGCTCCGCAACGGGCCCAGCCCCTCTCCTGGGTCAACCGGTCACTGTGTCGCCGTGCCGGTGGGCAACCTTCCATTCGCCGTCTTCGCGTCTGTACATCTGGGTGGCCCGCAGCACGTAGCTGCGGGGCTCGCCGTCCACCGAGGTTGAGGTGTGTTCCAGTCCGGCGGTGTAGGCCATGTCGCCCACGACGTCGTAAGCCAGCAACTCGAATTCGTACGACGTGCAGTTGGAGAACTGCTTGGCAAGCCCGGTGAATAGCTCGTCCAGTTCCTGCTGGCTGAAGGCGTTGCGCCAGGCGCCCAGGACGCTCACGGGTTCATTGCGGGACCAGAGCGCCCGGCGAGGTGCCGAGTCGCCGTTGTGTAAGGCCAGTTCCGCGCCGTATAGCGCGGACTTCACCCAAACCAGGAAATCATCGCGGTCGCTCATGAAACCCAGTATGCTCCGGCTTCGGCAGCTGCACACCACGTGCGCGACGCGGTCAGGCCATTAGTACAGCCCAGGTGCTAGCTCCGGTGTGTCCGCCCGAGTTCCGCGCCCCTTCTGGTTCCATGGAGGCATGACTGAGCAGCAGCCCGCAGCCGTGACCGAAGACCTGGCGCGCCTGCGGGCAGCCCTCGACGCCACGATCCCTGCCAGAACGGACTCCAACGTCCTGATCGGAACCTGGAACATCCGGGCCCTCGGGGACCTGACCGCCAAATGGGTGGCCGGGCCCAAGGACTCACCCAAGCGGGACTGGCACGCCATCGCCTGCCTGGCGGCGGTGATCTCCCGGTTCGATGTCGTCGCCGTCCAGGAATCCCGGCGCAACCCCAAGGCCCTCAAACATCTGCTGGCCACCCTCGGCCCGCACTGGCAGGTCATCATTTCGGACGTGACCGAAGGTTCCGCCGGCAACGGCGAACGGCTCGCCTACGTCTATGACACCGACCGGGTCCAGCCCTCTGGCCTGGTCGGTGAGATCGTGCTGCCGCCGGTTGAGGATGAGCCGGCGCGTCAGTTCGCCCGCACCCCGTACACGGCCAGCTTCATGAGGGCCGGGGTTGAATTCACCCTCGCATCCGTCCACGTCCTCTGGGGCAAGAGCCCCGCCGAGCGGCTGCCGGAGATCACCGCGTTCGCCCAATGGATGCGGGCCTGGGCGGTCCGGCCCAACGACTGGAACGCCAACCTCATGGTCCTCGGTGACTTCAACCTGGACCGGATTGGCGACCCGCTTTACGAGGCGTTCATCGCCACGGGCCTGTGGCCACCGACAGAGCTGGACAAGGTTCCGCGGACCATCTTCGACAACGACAGGACCAACAACTTCTATGACCAGATCGCCTGGTTCTCCAAAGCCGACGGCACGTCCCTGTTGCAGGGCCTGACCTATGGGCAGCGGGCCGGTTCCTTCGACTTCATCCCGCACGTTTTCCCCGGACTCACCCGCAGCGACGTGTCCTGGCGGATCTCGGACCACTACCCGCTCTGGTGCGAATTCCTGCTGGGCTGAGCTTCATGGACCTCAGCTGTTTCCGGGAAGGTGCGCGACAGACTGCAGGTCGGCGGCCAGGGCTTCCATCCCAAGAGTTGGCGGTCCGGGCTGCTCGGCCGGGTCGCCGAACCATTTGTGCCACACGGTGGCGACGGCCTCGGCGGTGATGGGCTCGCCCGCTGCTATCAGGCGCACGAAGTCTTCCATCTCGGGGTCGTACTCGTCCGCCGGCACCCCGAGGCCCAGGACCCCGAGGAGGTCGTGGGTGTTCAGGCACGCCGTCACTGCTTCGCGGAGGCGGGCGTAGTCCTGGGTGCTGGTGTCCATGACGCCAGTCTAGGAGCAATCGGACAAGTGGACCGCTGAGAGACGGGCGCAACCAGCCATCGGAGATCCGCAGAAAGCTATCCGTTGTAGCAACGCCCGGCCGCCCTGTGCCGTCTCGTAGACTGCCAGAGAGCTGTGGAGTTATGGGGGAGAGATGAAGAAAAACGAAATGGTGTTCAACACCAAGCGGATGCCGGAAAAATGGCGGCGCCACTTCAAGATCTATCGGGCCAAGATCAGCATCTACCTCGACACCGCTGATTTCGGTACACCGCTTATGGTGGACGCGTCCGAGATGATGGAATTCCTGCCCGCAGGCATCGACCATCCGTCCTTCATCGAAAAGACAGGTCCTGTCAGGCCCGGCGCGGAAGCGCTTTGGGTTGAAGCCGAAGTCCCCGAGGGTTTGCCGTCCCGTCCGAACGTCCGGCGGATCGGGGCCATGGTGCACCGCAGCAAGACGCGGACCAGCTTCATGGCCAAGGCCTTTACGGGGGCTGACCATGAATATTGGATTGAAGCCTACGTGCGGGACGCCGACGGGCTCTCCACGCGGCTGGAACAGGATGTCCGGTTCCGGCTCGATGACCGAGGATTCCTGACCGGGCTGGAGTACATGGTGTACCGGAGTCAACTGCGGCCGGGGAACCCGTTTCTGAAGGATGCACCAAGCATGGTCGAGAGCGGTTACGACGCGCAGGACCCGCCGGCGGAGCGCGCCGTTGAGGTGATGAACAGGGTGTTCTTCACCCTGGCATTGATGAACTGCCGCAACGTGAGCGTGCGGGAGCGCGGCTCGCGCAACGCTAAAGGGCCAACCCGGACAGGAGACGCCTTCCATGAAGTCGTGATCGACGGGAGCGCCCGTGGGTCGGCGGGAGCAGTCGGGGAGTCCGGCGATAGTGCGGGCAGGCGTCACCTGGCACGGGGCCACTTCAAAACCTTCACGGAGGACGCGCCGCTGCTGGGAAAGCATGTTGGGACGTACTGGTGGGGCTGGCAGGTGCGCGGCCAGGAGAGCTCAGGTTCCATTGAGAAGACCTACTCCTTAAAGGCTGGCCGGCGCTGACCTTGAGTCATCCAGCCCGAAGCAGTTGACTTAGCCGGGGTCTAGCCGAGGATCTGGGCCATATCCCTGAAGGCAACGTAGTCGCCGTCGGCCTCCTCAAAGCCGAAATCCATCCAGTACCGGCGCAATGCTGCCTTGGCGGCTTCGTGTTCCTGGGTACCCTCTTCTGGACCGTTGTCGGTCAGCACTGGCGCTGCGAGGAGGACGACCAAGGCAGCGGACCGGCCGATGGTGCCGATGATGGCTTTCAGCGCCGCATGCCCCAGGTCGTTGCCGCGGAACTTCGGATCGATCCACAGCGAGGACAGGTACATGAGGTCTCCGCCAATTTCCATGTCCTCGATCAGGTCAGGCCTCTTGATGGTGAGCATTTCTGCAACGTTCGCCACCTCCTGGTTCACCGCGTCCAAGGTGAAGAAAAGGTCAATGAGCCCGGCGTCTGGAACAAGATACACGTCGGCGTACCCCACTTCGGCGTCCTCGCCATCGCCGCCTTCGTCGTCCCATACCCGGCCAGTCATCCTGACCTTCCAGAACATCGGATAGTCGTCCGGACCGTGGTCTGTCCCTGGGATCCCGCGGTACTCGCAGCTGTAGGTGCATCTCATGTACTCGGGATCAAGGGTGGCCATAAAAGTCCTTCAATCGAGGCAGTGCGGAGCGGGCGGGACAGCGTCGGCCTACTGAGTCACCGGTCGCGTTCCTGCCGTGCCTTTTCGTGCCTCTCCGCCAAATCAAGCAATGGGCGCAAAGCCGCCCTTGTTGTGTCGCCGAGATCGAATCCGCTGACCAGCTCACCGCCGCCCATTCCCCGCATGTAGCCGACCGACCACCCCTCGGCGTCGGGGGTGAAGGTGATCCCGAATCCCTTCTGCTCACCGAGGGCCAGCAGCTCTCCGATCGATTGGAGTGTCCCCTGGTCAAACACATTCTCAGTCATGCTCGAATGCTATCCGACCGCAACGACCTGGCCGTCTCACAGACTCTAGTTTGATGAGGAACGTCGCTACAGTCAGGATTGACGCCAATAAACTGCCAGGAGTGTCTCACCAAGTCTGTCTCACTGGGTGAATCTCACGAAGCCTCAAGGCAGAATGACACACCTCCCCTTTAGCATGTGCGCATGGGACTTCTATTGGGGTACGTCAGGGTTTCCACCACCGATCAGCACGGGCAAATGCAGTTTGATGCGCTCACCGCGGCGGGTGTGCCGGAGGAGCAGATCTACTTCGACCGTCTTTCCGGCGCCAAAGCCGCCAAGGAGCGGCCGGGCCTGAGCGCCCTGCTGAGCTACTCTCGGCGAGACGATACCGTCCTGGTTTATCGGATCGATCGGCTGGGAAGATCCCTGATCGACGTCCTGAACACAGTCGCTGAGATGCAGGAACGGGGCATCGGACTGCGGTCGCTGGTGGACGGAATTGATCCCTCCACGCCGTCAGGTCGCCTCCAGCTGGGCCTGTTCGCGACCCTGGCGGAATACGAGCGGGAGCTCATCAACGAGCGGGTCCGGGCCGGCGTCATGGCGGCCAAGGCCAGGGGAGTGAAGTTCGGCCAGAAGCCGGTGAAGCAGGAAACCGTCGAAGCCAAGCTCGAGGTCGCCCGGCAACTGCTCTCCCAAGGCAAGACGGCCACCCGCGTCGCCGAGACTGTCGGCTGGTCCAGGGCGACCCTGTACCGGTACCTGAAACAGCGCGGTGCCGAACAGTTTGCCGAGACCGAACGTCCGGTCGTACTCGGCCGCGGCCGGTCCCAGTACGCGCACAGCAAGCCGCTGCCGGCGCGCGACTGACCTGGGACAAGCTTCCCCGGCCCGTAGAATCGTCGATCACCGCCCCATCGCCCCTAGGACGTCGAACACTGTTCGGAGCGGTGCCAGGGCTAGGCTGCACGCCGCAATCCACAGGCCGGCTACCTGGATACGGGTCGCTTTGCCATTTTTCTGGCTCAAGGCGGGAGGCTCGGGCGCAACCGCCGAACTAACTACCGGCGCTAAGACGGACGGCTTCGCGATCTCTGAATCGGGCCGCACCGCCGTTCCGTCCCCGTACGGCCGGGTTGGAACTCTGGCAGATAAGCTGGCGGCGATCGACCATGCAATTTCGCACCTCTTCATCGTCACGAAGTCTGAGGCCCAGAGTGACGAGGCAGCGCTTCACTTGGCTGGCGGGATAACGGTTGAGCGGATCTACGGAAGCTACCTGGAGGCCTTCCAGGTCAACAAGAAGGACTGAGACCATGAAGAACAGCGCCGTCACTCTGGTCGGCAAGGACCATATCGACCTTCTGGTCACGGCTTTCATGACCTTCACGCACCCGGACGAGGCACCCAAGGCCCGGGCGCGGATTCATCGCCCAGAACCTCAACAGCTGGAACCACTGCCATCCGAAAGACACTCGCACGGATACAACTTTTCGCTGGACCCCAGTGGCGGAGTTTGTCGACGCCTATTGGGACCACGATGTTATCCCAGGTCACTTCATGGTGCAGGTCATCAAAGCGATAGAATTCTACGAGGACCAGTCGATTGAGCACCCCGGGTGGGACGATGACGACAACGAGATTCGCCACATGTGCCGGGCTATCCGCAAGGTATCCGCCAACGGCCTGAATGAATACCTAGACTGGACTAAGGATGAACGTCCGGTGGTGGGTGGCAGGCTGACGTGGAGAGGGTGGAACCTCGCAGTATCGCACTGGACCCGAGAGCACGGCTTCGTGGGGCCTTCGATGGGCTGAGCCCAGACATTCAATCTCTGCCCCTCTCCTTCTGCGCATGTTTCCTGATGACGCAAGAACATCGGGGAGAAGCATTGAGGAGCTTGTCGAGGTCGTAACGGTCGGACACCCAGGACGGTCTCGGCGGATGTTCCCGGTGTTCCGGAACGCTCGAAGTTGTACAACAGCGTATGGAACTCGACCCTGTCGTAGCCTGCGTCACGAGGTCTTGAAAGTGGAAGAAGTCCACGAACTCCTCGAGGCGTTGGTGACATCGGCGAGCGGGCTTCCCGGTTCTCCTGTGTAGTGACGCCGGATGCATCCAAGGGTGAGGTCCATGCGAGTCAACGACCGACGGACGGAGCCCTCGTGCCGTGTTGACGGTGGGCTGGTCCTTCTTCCTGAAGGGCTAAATCATCGAACCACCGATGGTGTACGGAGTTTTCAGGTACCGGGAGTGCTGGTCATCGTCCGGCCCGGCGATAGCGTTCACCCTGTCGGTTGAGCCGACGCACGTCCAACTCCTGAGACCTCAGCCCACGGGCTTCGCAATCTCTTGCGTCGGATCCACGGCACTCCGTTCCGGAAACGGAACGTAGCTTCTATTGCCCTCCGTGATGTCCTGGTTGAGCTGGGTCAGGTTTCTCACGATTTCTGCGGAATCTTGCGCCATCGATTTAGGCCAACCGTAGCAGGAAGCCACGGCTTCATCCAGCGCTTTGTGGAGCACCCTTATGTCCTGGTAGGCGCCTTCATCGACAAGGTTATATAGCTTGGTTAGGCCGAAGTCTTCCGCTTTGCATATTTCCTGTCTACGGGTGATAACGGCGCGGATCGAGGCAGCGACGGCCTCACGCTGAGCTGTAGAACCGGCGTCCGGCCAAGGGAAGGTCATGAAAACGGTGGTCGGCGTGTACCGAAGGTCGGCTTTGAAAGTCGACGATTTTCTCCACGCCCACGACTCGTGAGCCTTGGACATTAGAACGCCCAATGAAAAGTCGTCGTCAAAGGCAAACACCATGTTTGCGTTGCTAGGCACCGTGCCAGGATCCTGCCACGATAGATGCATCCGCTTACCGTGTGCGCATAGGGCGATATATCGCGAGAGCGGTGCCAAGGCTAAACGCATCTCGCCACGTGGTCTTCCGAACAACCACCACTTTTGCCTGAAGCCTTTATCCCCGTTGAGATCGCGTTCTGGCTTTACGTACTCGCGTACTACGGCCATCGCCCTAGCGTATGGAATCGCCTTCTCAAGGGGCTTACGTCCGAAGTCGATAATCCAACGTGAAGGGAGCTGCTCTGGACTTTCAGTAATGTCTTCGCCGGTGAGGTAGGGACGCACGACCTCGCTGTAGTCCTTCGACGGGTCACTTAGGATCCGGTGGGCAAGGTCCTCATCTATGATGAACCCGTCACCTACAGGTATTGGCCCTTGAAAACAACGGTTTCTATTCAGTGGCAGGGTTTTCGGCTCCCACAGCCCACGGGCTTCATTTCGCAGGGACGTAGTGATGTGTGTCGCCGCGACTCCATCGAGAATGCACTCATCGGGCACTGAAAGTGGCTCCTTCACCCAATTAACGATGCTGACATGTACTTTCGCTTCCCCGGGCCACTTCTGGCTAGAGACGGCATCTGTGATAACGCCGCCAGTCGCCAAAATGTAATCCAGCGAGGCGGAACGCGCTCGGTTCTGCGCGACAGAGTTAGTACCAACAAGTCCTGCCCGCTGCCCAGGACTAAGGTGATCCTGAGTCCGGCGGAACCAGTAGACGCACAGATCCTTTACACCCACGCCGAACCTTTTCTTAAGCCAATCAAGGTAGTCGTCTCCGAGCGATTTACGCAGGCGCTGGGATCCATAGAAGGGCGGATTTCCGATGATAGTGTCCACTGCAGGCCACTCGACAGCAAGTGCGTCGGCTCGACGGATAGAGGACATGTCCACAAGCGGCAAAGGATCTTCAGCCGCACCGAAGCGGTCGATCATTTGGCGCTGGCCCATCCATAGCGTCAAGCGAGCAATGAGCACGGCGATGCCTTCGATGTCTATTCCGTATAGGTTGCTCAAGGGAAAATAGGGGAGCGGTCCGACGGGTCCGGGCACGCCTGTGGTCGCGGCTGTTGTCTTGATTCTCTCCTTGAGCTCTTGCTCCAAGCTTCGAAGTTCACGGTAGGCAACGTAAAGAAAGTTACCGCAGCCACAACTCGGGTCCAGTACCTTGAAGGCGCAGAGCTCATCCAGAAGGCCCATGCCCTCCGCCACAGAAGCGACCTGCTCGATCCGATGACGCCACGGCCGAATAATGGTGGGCGTGACGATCTTCATGATGTCAGCCTCGTGGGTGTAATGCGCTCCAAGTTCCGCCCGGCGTTCGGGGCCGAGCACGCCTTCCAAGAGCGACCCGAAGATTGTGGGGTCCACTTGTCGCCAATCGAACTCTGCGGCTCGGTTCAGCATCCGAAGTTCATCTAGGGTGAGGTCAACTTCGGCTGGATCCGAAAAAAGTGAACCATTGACGTAGCGAGTGCCGTGCAATTCGCCGGTGCGGTTCTGGTTGCCCTTCTGATTCAGGACCCGGAACAGGAACCCTATTTCCATGGCCGGCTTGGGATGGGCACTGGTCAATAGCCGCTTCACTATGGTCTGCAACGGATAACCGTCCAGCATGCCGAGATCCTCTGCGAAAAGACACCAAACGGACTGCAGCACGAACCGCTGGATTTCATCAATAGGTGCGGCGCTACGGTCTGCTAATGACAGGTAAAGCGTGGCAACGTGCGCGGCTGCTTCTTTCGTCATCGCTCGATGGTGTTCGGCAAACACAGGATCTAGGGTCGTGTCCGCCAGGAAGAGCAGCGAGTCGTACTTGTCGGGGAGGTCCTTCAGTGGAACGGTCAGACGCGGCTTTGTGGGAAAGCGGCCGGGCTCCCAGATTTCAAACTCGTGAAAGTTGCAGATGACGACGAAGCGGGCAGCCGGTATATCGGCCTTATCGTCAGATGACTCTAGCCAGTAGCGCTGGATCTGATCGCGCGCCGTTTCAACCTTGATACCCGGCTTCTTCATCTCGACGATGAGGGTTCCAGGCCAGTGCAAATCCATGAAGCCTGCGCTGGATTTAAAGTCTTCGAAGAGTGCGCCAACAGTCTGACGGTTCGACCCGTAGCACTCAAAAAGTTCATTTAGAAACGTTTGGGCCTCGGCTTTTTCGCTGCCGCCATAAGGGCTCCATCTGGTTACAAACTTAACCAGTGATGCCCGTATTTCCTCGCCACTGCGCGCCAAAGCGCCCCCATCCATCGATTTCTGAGTATGGGCTCAGGTTACAGCAGGCGGAGCGCCTCCTGGCGGTAGTACGCGTCTTGCATCAAGCGTTTCCGAGTCTTCTCCAGTGACGCGATTGCGTCGTCAAGAGCGAGCTTCGCATTGCCCTCTTCGGCGTGCTTTGACGCCTGAGCCCTGACCTTCTTCGCCCGACTCACCGCATGCTCAATGTTGAGGAGTACGTCAGAGACGCCGTTCATGATGAGCTCGTGGGCCGCCTCTTCAGCCGAGCGCTGGGCGCCTGCCGAGTCGCTTGCCATGGTTACCTCCTGATATTGCGTTGGCGTGGCTGCCGCCGTCCGACGCTTTACTTCAAGGCTAGCCCACTTGGGCTAACGCGCTGGTGCGGGAGCCGGATGGCGGGGATGGGGGATCCCATCCCGTCGAATTGTTAGATGCCTTTTCGGATAGCATCAGCGACATGAAACCTATGCCACCGTGGCTGATCCTGACGCTGTCGCTCGCGAGCGTTGGCGTCATCGTTGGAAGCCAGGTGATGCGCGCTGCTGTACCGGCAATGGACCCGCTGTGGTGGACCCTCTTCGGCATCGCCAGCCTGGGCGCTGCAATTGTTGCGTGGTACGACAAGCATGCTTCGGCAAGGGCTAAGGAAAACTATGAAACAAAAATCCAAGCGCTCAGGACGGAGCACCAAAACGAACTTGATTTACAGACGTCCGCGACACGCGTTGCCCTCGAAGACGCGTTGGACCCGCTGATCGAGTCGCTGGGCGCCGTCGCCACGGCGGACAACCCAAAGGAGAGGCATGCCAGGGCAAGCCAAGTCGTCCTACAGGGACTTCACGCCATTGCTTTCGCCATCAGTAAGAATGGAACCAGGATCCGGACGAACTACTTCACGGTTGTCTTGCCGTCACCGCGGCACGAAGATTTCCGTCTCGTGAGGACGCAGAGCATTGGGCGGTCCGGCAAACCCCGGGATGAATTCAACCTCAACAATGAACTGGATCGTGACATATTTCACATGCTGATGCAGGATAAGACGCGCTTTGAGCCCAACATAGCGACCACCCTGCCTCCTGGTATGGACCCGGATCGTAACCGCGACTACTGCACCTTTATCTCTGTGCCGGCACGAGTCGGTCAGAATGTCGAAGGTCTGGTAACAGTGGACGCACCGACGGAGGGCGACCTGTCAGAATCAGATATTCCTTTCATTCGTGCGGTGGCAACGGTCATTGCAACAGCTTCGGTGCTGGCCGCAGATGCGTCACAGTCTCAATCTAGTGCTGCTAGCTAAGGTCGGCATGTCAATGGCACTGTTCCAGCCGAACATGTATTCTCAAGACACGTAGGGAGGTCCCGCACATGTCCCACATGATTATCTCGAATCCTCGTAACAGGGCCCAGGAGATGGTTCAGAATCCATCTTCGTACTTCAGCGCCGCTCGAGAGCGAGCTCTGGCCGAAGTGAAGGCAGAACGCCTTAGACAGGAACAGCGCGAGCGTCAAGCAAGCGACAAGAACAGATCGAAGAAGTAGCCGCCCGGCACGAAATTGAACTGTATGCGGCGCTCGTCTTCCGTTTGGGTGGGCGGGCGTTTCCACCCACCGGCTGGTTGCAAGTGGCGCAACTCCCAACCCGGAGTCCTTGATAGTTGTCGAACCGGCGTAAGATCACGGCGGCCGCTAACCGACACATCGACCTGAGTATCCCGACGGAAGAACTATGGCCCATGTGGTCACGGCATTGGCAGCGGAGAAGTCGAGAAGACGAAATAACCAGGACGGCATCCGCCCCCATGACCGTGGATAGCCGCGCCTTTACCCGGAGGTGAGCCGTGCAGCGGCGGACTATCTTTGCGATATGTTCTTCGGCGGCCGGCTCTTTGTTGATGGACAGCCACCCTTCCGGTCATTCAATGACTGTTCAAGGCTTGGCTTTGATGCAGCGACTATTCGAACTGTGGCTCCGAGAAGAAGGGGACCCGACCAAGGTCGAGGTAAGTCATCATAATTGCGCAACTGCCAACCCTATCGTTTCCAGGCTCAGGTACGAAGACCTCCTCTGGAACTGCTACATGTGCCAAGGCCGCAGGTCCGCAGCATTTCAGGGCGCGTTCCGCAAGGGACGCAAGGGACGCAAAGAGGGGATGCCGTTGGGCAAAACGTGCTCAATGAGGTCAAGAACCGGTGAAGTCAAACCCGCGATCTTCTCAGTGACATCCTCCAGATATTCGACAGGCTCCCGGCCGTGGCCCGCAACCAAAATGGTTGTGACGGCGTCGCTGCCGACAAAGACATCGATGTTTCGGGGCGCCGAGTCTTGATGCATCGGCATATTCCGTAGACGCCGGAATTGCTGTAGCCATCCCACAGGCGCATTCTTGTCGGGACCTACCTCCAAAGCAGCAGCGACGGACTCGGCCGTGCGGGCAACGTTGAAGTCCAGGTTCTGTTCACGCAGTTCGCTCATCCGCTTCACGAAGAGGGCGTCGTTAATCAAGTGAGACGGGGTCAGCAGAAGTTTCTCGTCGTCCTTTCGGAGGTACCTTTCAGCGGCTCCGACAAGTCCTGCCACGGTGGCGTCGAAGGCTCCGTTGAGAGAGGCAAGAGCGCCATCAAGAGCCATCTCCACACCGACATAGCGTTGAAACCCGGCGTGATCGACAATGTTCTTCAGGGTATCGATGTACCATCGGGCAGCAGTGATTTTGTAATTGGCCCAGGCCCTAGGTGTAGGGCCCATTGCTCCTGCACCTTCCAAATGAAAATAATAGAGGGCCCAACGGCCACTTGACCGGAACTTCGTTGGGTACATCAGGTTCATTCACCTAACCGAGACTACAAGTTGACTGGCTGCACGCGGCGTCAGCGCACTCACTGTGGGCCCACCATCCACAGTAGAATCCGGCATGAATCCTGTTGATCTTGGTGCACGTCATGGTTGCACTACCCCTGAGTGCGCTGAGTTTGAATGCACGGGCTACATCCGGTACTAGACACGAGCCAACACTGGAACCCGTCTGGGCGTTGGGCAACGACTCGAGTAGCTTGTCGGCGACACGTTTACGACACGCTTTGAACGGGAACTGTCAGGAATCTGCGGGTACGATTTCGACATCAACAGATGCAAGATTGCTGGTCACAGGGCAGTTCAGGGCACCGCCGGGAACACCCGGGATACCCGCTCTTGTAAAGCGGGGGTCGTCAGTTCGAATCTGACAGGAGGCTCCAGTTGTGGCTTTGACCTGCGGTTTTAATCCGGAGCCCATGACGCGAACGCGCGGATTCCGTGCAGGATTTGGACGTTTTCCGTCGGTTCTAATGCGCCCGCGGGGCTTGGTAAATGGCCTGGCCTGCAGTCCTACCCCCGATGCCTCATGCGGACTGTCTTTAACCCGAGAGCTGAAAGGGAGGGCCGCCGGAGACAGGCTGGGAATCTGGCTCCAACCGCCCGGAGGTCTTTCCTGTTTCTCAAGCATCCCACTGGTACGCCACCGGAGACAGCGGCGCGGAGGCCGGGTCGACGTGGTCGGATACGCCGGGGTGTAGGGACCTCAGACCGGTTTCTTGCCGCGACGCAACCGCGCGCTCTCACCTAACTACCGCCCCCAAATCTCTGTTGAGTTGCTCTGCAGCAGCTCGGGTGGGAGGAATATCTGCTGGGAGGGGTGGCTTGTCGCTATTAGGCCGACGTCGGCTTGACTGCAGCCGGGCCTGTAGCCTGACGGCCTGACCGACGCGCGGGCATGAACAGCACACACCAGGAGGAGCGCCATGACTATCGGCACAGGAACAACAGCGGGCACGCAACGGACGGCTCTCGTAGTGGGAGCCACCGGCATCGCCGGGTCCGCCCTCGTCGACCGCCTGGCGGGCGAGGGGTGGGCCGTTCTTGCCCTGTCCCGCAGGCCCGGAGCGGAGCGCCCCGGGGTACGGTGGCTCTCCGCAGACCTGACCTCGGCGGCATCGTTGGTCAGTGTGCTCGGGCCGGAGAATCCCTCGCATGTTTTCTTCACGGCGTGGTCAAGGCGTGGCACCGAGGAGGAGAACATCACAGTCAATGCCGGCATGGTTCGCGATCTCCTCGCTGCACTTCGGGGCAAGGACGTAGCACATGTTGCGCTGATGACCGGTCTCAAGCACTACCTCGGACCCTTCGAGGCGTACGCAGCCGGAGAGATGGCCGACACGCCCTTCCATGAGGAGGAGCCGCGCCTGCCGGTGCGGAACTTTTACTACGCGCAAGAGGATGAACTCTGGGCCGCTGCGGCGGAGCAAGGGTTCACGTGGTCTGTGCACCGAGCGCACACGGTGATCGGGCACGCGGTGGGCAACGCCATGAACATGGGTCTCACTCTCGCCGCCCAGGCGACCCTTTGCCGGGAGAGCGGGGAGCCTTTCGTCTTTCCGGGATCCGAGACGCAATGGAACGGTCTGACCGACATGACGGAGGCTGGCCTGCTCGCCGAGCACATGCTCTGGGCATCCACCACACGGAAGGCCGCTAACGAGGCCTTCAACATCGTCAACGGCGACGTGTTCCGCTGGCGCTGGATGTGGCCGAAGCTCGCGGCCTACTTCGGCGTGGAGTGGGAGGGGTACGAGGGGGAGCCCCGTCCCCTCGAGCAGTCCATGTCAGGGCGGGAAGACCAGTGGAGGGAGCTTGCCGGGCGCCATCACCTCAGCGAACCGGAGTTGGATCGCGTGGCGTCCTGGTGGCACACGGACAGTGACCTTGGGCGCGGCATTGAGGTAGTGACAGACATGGGCAAGAGTCGGGATGCCGGGTTCACCGGCTACAGGCGGACGCTGGACGCCTTCATTGCGCTCTTCGACCGATACCGGGCCGACAACCTCATTCCCTGATCGTGACGCTTCCGAAGAGGCAAATCTCTTCTCCTGGCCGCGACCCAGGACGCGGGAACCACCAGAGGCCCGTGAGTTCTCTCAAAAAATTTTCGAAAAAATCCGCTCTGATCGGCGCCGAGCCCTTAGGATCAGGAAAGTGCCGGTAGGCACCACCTGACCGGCGGATTTCCAACCGCCTTGCCGATTGCGGGGGACCGATCGCCATGCTCCGAACTTTGAAATCCATCGCGGCAGTGGTTGGCCTGGGTCTGGCTTTGGGACTGATGCCGGCCCAGTCCGCCCAGGCAGCGCCTGCCACAGGCCGGATCTCCCTCAGCCCGGCCACTGGACTGGCAGGATCCGCCGTCACAGTCAGCGGAACGGGGTTCAAGGCCTCCACCACGGGGACGGTGATCGCCGGTGCCACGACTTTCCCCTTCAAAACGGCGGCCTCGGGTGCCTTCAGCACCTCGATCACCATCCCTTCCGCAGCCACGGGATCGTTGACAATCACGGCCAAGACCTCGTCCATCCAGGCCTCGTCCGTGTTCACGGTGACCGCGCCGGCCCCGACGCTCCCTCCGGTCAGCACCGCCGCGCTTCGCTTCGGGGTCGCCACGGCCGGCGGCCCCCTGGCCGGCGGCGAACTCGATGAAGTGGCGCAACTGGCCGGGGAAAGCCCGTCCACGATTCTGTTCTACAAGGACTTTCTCCAGGCGCCACCCATCGCCGAGATGGACTCCGTCCGGGCACGCGGCGCCGTCCCGCTCATAACCTGGGAACCTTGGGCCTGGGGCGGCGGAATGGAACAGCCCGCCTACTCCCTAGACCGAATTGCCGCTGGCGACTTTGACGCCCACATCACGCAGTGGGGTCAGGCACTTGCGGCCTGGGGCCAGCCGGTCCAGCTCAGATTCGCCCACGAGATGAACGGCAACTGGTACCCGTGGGCCGAAGGCGTCAACGGCAACCAGCCCGGCGACTATGTAGAAGCCTGGCGCCATGTTCACAACATTGTTGCTGCCACCGGAGCCAGCAACGTGTCCTGGGTTTGGAGCCCGAATGTTCCCTACTACGGTTCCACCGATCTCGCCGGCCTCTTTCCCGGCGCCGGGTATGTGGATGTTGTGGCCCTCGACGGGTACAACTGGGGCACTTCAGCCTCCTGGAGCGGCTGGATATCGCCGCAGGATCTCTTCGCTCCGGGGATAGCCCAGTTGCGTACTCTGGCACCCGGAGTTCCCATCCTGATCAGCGAGACGGCTTCCAGCGAAGCAGGGGGCAACAAGGCTGCCTGGAACACTGAGCTCGTGTCCTATCTGGCGGCCCAGCCCGATGTCGTGGGCTTCGTCTGGTTCCACCTCCAGAAGGAAACCGACTGGCGGATCAACAGCAGCGGCACCTCCGCCTCAGCTTTTAAGTCCGCATTGCAGGCGCGCCGGACTCCCTGACTCGGTAGTCAGGGACGCGCCTTGTTGTCCCGGCGGACCAGCCCCAGCAGGGCCACACCTATGAGCATCACGCCCAGCGCGGTTAGCAGTGCAGACATGACGTCCAAGCCGGTGTGCGCCAGCCCGGTTGCGCCCAGAGCGGCTCCGGAAGCGGGAAGAGCGGTGTTCATTCCGTACATTGTTAGTTGATTTCCTCGGCTGTGTATTGCGCTTCCCAGCGGTCTATCCGCCGCCGGGTGATCTTTGCGGTCAGGACTGCGCACCAGGAGGCCAGGAACCAGCCGGACCGCAGCCACATGAACAATTCCTGCGGGAAGAACGTGGCTGCTATCAGGACGTCCTTCCAGTCGCGGTGCGGAATCCGAAGCGCCCGTTTGATGTCCAGCGCCACGAACAGGATTGGCACCAGCCACCAGAACAGGACGAAGTGAAACACTCCCAACGAGAGTGACAGGACAATTACTGCGATCCACAGCAGCTTCAGGAACACGCCCAGCAGACCCATGGCCTGCTGGCCCCAGTCACGCAGGGTCAGCCGGTTAATTCCAAGGTCCAGCAGGTCTTCGACGGTGCCGACCTGCCATTTCATCCGCTGGCCCCACAGTGCTTTGACTGTCTTCATCGAGTCGGTGTAGGCGCGGACGTCCGGGGATACCTGGCAGATAAAACCCAGTTCGCGGATGCGATAGGTCAGTTCGAAGTCCTCGACCTGCGAGGTGTAGACCCACGGCCCTTCCCGGTCGTCCCGGGCCGCGATCTGCCGGAGGACGGCGTTATTGATGGCGCAGCCGGTTCCTGCCAGAACGCTGGTACGGCCCCGTCTCAGGGCCGTATCGGTCCACGTGGCGAATTCAGCCTTCTGCAGCCGGCTCAGAAATCCGGGGTCCTGCATCGTGAACTTCGACGACGAGCCACCGATGAGCGCGCCCTTTTCGGCGCTGAACTCCCGGCACCAGGCTTCGACGGCGTTCAGGGGCAGGACCGTATCCGCGTCCAGGCAGATGACCACGTCGGCGTCGAATGCGTACTTTGCCCAGGCCCGGTTCAGGGCCTCGGATTTGCGGTGTTGCAATCGTGGAAGCTCCATCACGGACACGGGGTACTTCCGCGCTTCCCAGGCCGTTGAATCGGTGCAGCCGTTGGGGATGACCACGATGAGGTCCGCGGGACGGGACTGGAGCATCAGGCCATCGAGGGTTGCCCCGATCGAGCTGGCCTCGTTGTAAGCGGGCACCAGCACGACTACGCGCAGGCCAAGTGATGCGGGGGTAGCATCGGCCGCATCGGATGCGACGCGGGCTGCCCGCCGGGTGGGATCAATGATAGACGAGCGCGTCACGTCGGCCGGGGGCAGGGACAGTGCGGCATCCATGGCGGCCTCCTCGGGTGGATTTGCAGACTCCAGTGGCCCGCGAATCCATCCTGCAGGCGCCTTCTCAGATTTCGCCCCCGGATACCGTCAAGGTTGCATCAATACCTTCTGGCCGCTCCTTGGACAGTTCCAACACAAATGTCCAGTGCCATTCGGCGTAATCCGCGAAACCGTGCTTGTCGAGAAAAGTCTCTACCTCGTCTGTAGCGGGCGAAGCGACGAAATCTGTCTGGTTGGCCACACTGTTGCCCAAGTAGCGGCATAATGACCTAAACTGCTTCACTGAGGTGCCTGAAATGGTGCCGTGCAGCGACGAAAGTGAACATGCCATGGCTACCGATTACGACGCTCCACGCAAGACCGACGACGAGGCTTCTGCCGAGTCGCTGGAGGCCCTGCAGGCATCCCGCAGCGGCAGTGCCCAGACGGCAGTCATCGACGTCGACGAGACCGACACCGCCGAAGGCATCGACCTTCCCGGCGCCGATCTCTCCGGCGAAGAGCTGACGGTCATTGTGGTTCCCGAACAGTCCGATGAGTTCACCTGCTCATCCTGCTTCCTGGTCCGGCACCGGTCCCAGATTGCACGCGAAAAGAACGGCCTGAAGTACTGCATCGAGTGCGAAGGCTGAACGGCCGACGGCGGCACTCCGGTGAGGTGCGCCGGCGTCGTTATCATGCATAACGGCAGGGTGCAGAAACGGTGTTAATAGCGTATCGATGGCCCCGTAAAGTGCTTTAGAATTACGCCCGCGTGACCGGAACCAAGGCCGATTAACGGTTCCGCGCCGAAGCGGCAACAACCCTTTTGAGTGGCCTTGGAGACTCCTACGCTTGAGCTACCTAATCACTCGAAGGGTGGCCCACAATGAAAAAGATTCATACGTGGCTGACAGTCATTTTGATGGCTGTCGGATTGGGTTTCCTGGCTCCGGGGCCCGCCTCGGCAACCACATCGTATTGCGGACTCGTATGGGGATCGCTGGCTGAATCAGACCCGGCCATGAGCACCGCATCCGTCACCAACGTCCGGACAGGGCAGCATTACTGCTTTGACCGGATGGTGGTTGATCTCAACGGCCCTGTTGCCGGCTACACGGTTCAGTACGTTCCGACCGTGGTCCAGGACGGTTCAGGTTTTGAAATCCCGATGCGGGGTGGCGCATTCCTCCAGGTAACTGTGAATGCACCGTCCTATGACAGCAATTACAACGTCACCTACAGCCCGGCGGCAAAGGCCGAACTGTCCGACGTTTCGGGATACCAGACCTTCCGGCAGGTGGCCTACGCGGGCAGCTTCGAAGGCTACACCAGCATCGGCCTGGGCGTCCGTTCCCGGCTCCCGTTCCGGGTGTTCACCCTGGACGGCCCCGGATCCGGGTCGCGCATGGTGGTGGATGTAGCGCACTTCTGGTGACCGGCGGTTAGCTGCCGTACCGCAGTGGAGACAAGATCAGGAAAACCAAAGAACGGCGCCCTGCTCCGGAGACTTTCCGGGCAGGGCGCCGTGCTGTGTGCTGTGGGTGGCGCAACTACTCGGGGACCACCAGCGCAGGGGTGTCCCGGCGGATGGTTTCACCCCGGAAGAAACCGGGGCTCAAGCGCGCCATGATGACCATGAACACCGCTCCGAGCATCAGGATTCCGATCCCCAGGACAAAGACCAGTCCAACCCCGAAGACCTCGGAGCCGCTGCCGAATTCCGGCGCCCAGCTGTCCATGGCGGTCTGCAGGAAAACCACAAACAATCCGACACCGCCCAGCACCGGACAGAGGAGCCGCAGCACGAAGTTGCGGACGCTGCTTAACACGCTGTTCCGGAAGTACCAGGCGCAGGCGATGGCGGTCAGGCCGTAGTAGAAGCAGATCATCAGGCCGAGGGCCAGGATGGTGTCGTTCAGGACGTTTTCGCTGATCACATGCATCACCGCATAGAACCCAGCGGACAGGATGCCCGCCGCCACTGTTGCGAAGCCCGGCGTCGAGAAACGCTTGCTGATGTGGCTGAACGGCGCAGGCAGCGCACCGTAGTGGGCCATGGCCAGCAGGCTGCGCGACGGAGACGTGAACGTGGACTGCAGGGACGCAGCGGAACTGGACAGCACCGCGAGCGACATCAGGATGGCGAACGGCCCCATGATCGGCGAGGCCAGCGCCGTGAAGAGGTTCTCGTGGTTCTCAGCGTTGTTCAGGCCAATCCCGGTATCGCCGACGCCGGCGAACATCATGGTGGAAATGGTCACCAGCAGGTAGATCCCCAGGACAACGACGGCGGTGAGGGTGCCCGCCAGTCCAGCCGTCTTTTTGCCGTTGGCGGTTTCCTCATTCACCGTCAGGCAGACGTCCCAGCCCCAGTAGACAAAGATCGACAGCGAGATGCCGGCAGCGATCTGCCCGAACGTCTCGATCCTGGTGACGTCGAACCACTCCCAGCTGAACGGGATGGCCGTTTCCGACGTGGACCAGTTCGCGAACGCCATGCCCACGAAAAGCCCCAGGACCAGCAGCTGGAATCCGACGAGTCCGTACTGGACCAGCTTGGTGGTGTGCAGGCCGCGGTAGCTCACCCACACGGCGAGGGCCACGAACACGAAGCACGTCAGGACGTTCAACGGCTTATTGGCCGCGAGGTCCGCGAGTTCAGGCGCACCCGTCAGCTGCGACAGGAAGAGATAAAAGAAGTCGACGGCCACGCCCGCCAGGTTGGACAGGACGATGATGTTGGCGGCCAGCAGTCCCCAGCCGCCCATCCAGCCCACCCAGGGGCCAAACGCTTTGGTGACCCAGGTGAACGTGGTGCCGCTGTCCGGGGAATCGGCGTTGAGTTCCCGGTAGGCGAGTGACACCAGGATCATGGGGATGAACCCGATCAGGAAAATGACGGGCAGCTGGAGCCCCGCCTCATTAACCGTGGGGCCCAGGGCGCTGGTCAGCGTGTAGGCCGGTGCGATGGTGGAAATGCCAAGAACGACGACGGCGAGGAGGCCCAGCTGCCCGCCCTTCAGTCCTTTTGCGGTGATGCCGTGCGCCGAGCCGGCCGGGTCGGTCCCGGATGGCTGGCCTGCGGGGGTGTTCGTGCGGGTGGTTTGGGTCATTGTCCAGCGCTTTCTACGAAGCAGCAGGCTGCTGTTGGGTGATGCAGTGGATGCCGCCGCCGCGGGCGAAGAGCTCACGGGCGTCAATGCCGACCACACGCCGGCCGGGGTAGGCCTCCGCCAGGATCTGCAGCGCCTTGTCATCGTTGGGGTCCCCGAACGTACAGGCGATGACGCCGCCGTTGACCACGACGTGGTTGATGTAGCTGTAGTCGACAAAGCCTTCGTCATCCCAGAGCACTTCAGGGGCCGGGATTTCGATGATGGTCCACTCCCGTCCGGCCGCGTCCCTCGTGGTGCGCAGGTGCTCGATGATGTCGCGGCTTACCTGGAAGTCCGGGTGGCGGGGGTCCTGCTGGGAATGCACCAGCAGTGTGCCGGGGGAGGGGATGGCGGCCACGATGTCCACATGACCGCGCGTGCCGAACCGTTCCGAGTCGCGGGCCAGTCCGCGCGGGAGCCAGACCACCTGCGTGGCGCCGATGGTCCGGGCGAGCTCGGCTTCGACGTCGGCCCGGCTGAGTCCCGGGTTGCGGCCCGGATCCAGCTGCACGGTTTCGGTCACCAGCACGGTTCCCTGGCCGTCCACCTGGATGCCGCCGCCTTCGTTGACCAGCGCGGACACGATGTGCGTGGCCCCGGACCGGCCCGAGACTTCGCCGGCGATCAGCGCGTCTTTGTCCCAGCGCGCCCAGTCCTGGGCGCCCCAGCCGTTGAAGACCCAGTCGACGGCGCCGAGGCTCCCGTCCTGGTCCAGCACAAACGTGGGGCCGATGTCCCGCATCCACGCATCGTTGAGCGGGGCGGCAAGTACCTCGACGGCCGGGTGCAGATAGCGGGCGGCGATGCCGACGTCGTCGGGGTCCACCACCACGGTGACCGGCTCAAATTCGACGGCGGCGTTGGCCACCGCTGCCCAGGTGGACCGGGCTGCGTGGGCAGCTTCCTCCGTGTCACCCAGGGTGTAACCGCCGGTGGGAAAGGCCATCCACAGCCGCTCCTGCGGAGCGGTTTCGGCGGGCATGCGCCACGTGCTCATGCGGTCACCTGCTGACGGTTGATTGAGCCTGCGTGACTGGTGATTGAGCCGGCGTACCCGGTGATTGAGCCTGCCGAAATCCCCGCCTCTTCGCCGCCGAGCGGCTGGTCATGGCGTACGGGTTCCGTAAGCCGGCCGTAGGTATCGGGGCGGCGCGTGGACAGGAAGGGGAAGAGCGTCAGCCAGTCCCGCCGCTGGTCCAGGTCGAGGTCTGCCACCAGCACTGCGGAGGCGTCACGCGGAGCCTGCACGAGGACGCGGCCGTAGGGGTCGGAGATGAAGGAGGAGCCGTAGAAGTTCAGCGTTCCTTCACTGCCCCAGCGGTTGGGGGCAATCATAAACAGGCCGTTGGCGATGCCGTTGCCCACGATGACCTGCTGCCACAGCGGCTGGGTGTCGAAGTCCGGGTGGTCCGGTTCGGAACCGATGGCGGTGGGGTAGACCAGGATCTCTGCGCCACCGAGGGAGTAGAGCCGGGCCACCTCCGGGAACCATTCGTCCCAGCAGGTGGGCATGCCCAGCCGGGCGCCGCCCAGTTCTGCCGGCGCGTGGACCTCGTAGGCATCCGCGGCCGCTGGCCCCTGGCGGAAGAACTTGTCTTCGTAGTAGCCGGCGGTGACCGGGATGTGGAGCTTGTGCGTGCGGGCGAGCAGTTCGCCCTCGGACGACACCAGGATGGCGGTGTTCAGCCCCAGGCCGTCGTCGCTGCCGTCCGGGTTGGGTGCCTGCTGGTACAGCGAGGCATGGACAGCCACGCCGTGGCGGCGGGCCGACTCGGCAGCAAACCGGAAGGTGGGTCCGGTGAGCAGGTCCTCAGCGATGTCCGACGGCCGGGGCAGCACCGCTCCAGGGCGCGTGGTGTCATTTTCGGAGCAGGTGTCTGCAGGGTAGCGGGAAAGCGTGAGTTCGGGCAGGAACACCACCGACGCGCCGAGCCGGGCGGCGCGGCCGATTCCTTCATCGAGTTCCGCCTGCAGGACGGCAGTGTCTGCATGCCAGCGGTGCTGCACAACGCCCACCCGAAGGGCAGGGCGGACGGACGGCGTTGTCCGGGCCAGGGACGTGGGTGAGTCGAGGCAGGAAATTTCAATCATGTGCTTACTTCCAGTGAGACGACCGTCACTAAATGAATGACGTTCATTTAGTATGGAGGGTGGACGGCTTTCGCGCAATGGTTTAAATGAATTCCGTTCTTTTATCTCGCTCCGTGAGATTGGTAAGCTCACTGAGAAATTTGCTTCCGGCCTGCCGCGATCGATCCCGCGGCTGATAGCGTCGGGACTACTGGACCAATCGAGGAGGATTCATGAAAGCTTCACCGACGCTGACCAATAACCTGCAGGCCGTACTTGCGGACCTGATTGAGCTGCACATCCAGGGCAAGCAGGCCCACTGGAACATTGTGGGGACCAACTTCCGGGACCTTCACCTGCAGCTGGACGAAATCGTGGATGCCGCCCGGCAGTTCGCGGATGACATGGCCGAGCGGATGCGCGCCCTTCATGCCCTGCCGGACGGCCGCAGTGCCACCGTGGCCAAGTCCACCAGCCTCGCGCAGTTCCCCGAAGGCCTCATCAACACGAAGGACGCCATCGAGCGGATCGTTGCCGCGCTTGAGGCTGCCGTGGGCACCATGCGCAAGGTCCATGACGAAGTGGACGAAGAGGATCCCACCACCGCGGACCTGCTCCATGAATTCATCGCCAAGCTGGAACAGTACGCGTGGATGGTGAACGCCGAGACCATGAAGGCCTCCGCCAGCGTCACCGCCCCTGACGCCAAGTAGTCGCCGGCCCATAGTGAGGCCACAGGCGCCCGGCGCAGGAAGGACTTCCTGCGCCGGGCGTTTATTGTGCGCTCGCCGGCTTGCCGGAGACGGGCCCCTAGTCTGCCGTCGGAACTTTCCGGAGTACGACGGCGGCAAGGACTGACGCGCTCGCCATCAGTACCAGCGCAATTGCCGCAGTGGTGTGGACGCCCGAATCAAACGCCAGGCGTGCTGCGCCGCGGAGCGCTTCCGCCAGTGGAGCAGGCAGGCCGGCGGCCAGTTCCACGGCGCCCGCCAGAGTTTCACCCGCGAGGTGTACTGCAGTGCCCGACGCCATTGCCTCCACCCCGGCCGGAAGTCGGAGATTGTGCTGGTAGGAAGCGGTCAGGATGGAGCCCAGCATCGCCGTCCCCAGCAGGGACCCCACCTCATAGCCCGTTTCGGAGATGGCGGCCGCCGCTCCTGACTTCTCCGCTGGAACGGAGCCCAGGATGAGGTCATTGGAAATGGTTTCCGCTGTGCCCACGCCCAGGGCAAGGATCAGCAGCGCGGCCAGCAGGAGGGCCGGGCCGGAGCCGTGGTCACCGAAGACCACGATTCCGTACCCGGTGGCGCTCAGGGCCAGGCCACCCGCCACCACAAAGCCCGGACGCACCTTCCGGACCAGCGGCACCACTGCCAGCCCAGCCAGCACTGTTGCCACCAGGGCCGGGATCATGGCAATTCCGGCGGCCGACGGCGTCATTCCGTCCAGGAGCTGCAGGTGCTGGGCGAGGAACAGGATGAAGCCGTTGAAGGAGAACAGGGCCAGCACGTTTGCCGTGATGGCAGTGCTGAAGACCCGGTTGCCGAACAGTGACATGTCCAGCAGGGGGCTGGCCAGCCGCTGCTGGCGGCGTACAAAGACGACGCCCATGGCCAGGCCAAAGGCAACAAGACCCACAGGAGCGGCCCCGAAACCATCGGTCGCCAGCTCCTTGATGCCATACACAACGGGCACCATTACCAGCAGGGACAGGACGATGCTGGGCACGTCCACCCGCCCGGGGCGCGGATCTTTTGATTCCGGGATGAAGGCAGGGCCGAACGCCAGCAGGGGCAGCATGATGGGCACGGCGACCAGCAGGATCGCGCCCCACCAGAACTGCTCCACCAGCCACCCGCCGAAGATGGGACCCAGGGCGGCGCCGCCGGAGAAGCCGGCAGCCCAAATGGCCACGGCCAGCCGACGCCGGTTTGGGTCCGGAAAAATGTTGCGGATCAGCGACAGGGTGGAAGGCATCAGCATGGCGCCGAAGAACCCCAGCATTGCCCGGCCCGCTATCAGCCACTCTGCGCTGGGGGCAAAGGCTGTTGCTGCTGAGACCGCGGCGAAGCCAACGCTGCCGGTCAGCAGCAGCCGTCGGCGCCCGATCCGGTCACCCAGGCTGCCCATGGCAACCAGCAAGCCGGCAAGCACCAGGGGATAGGCGTCCACAATCCACAGCAGCTGGACTCCGGTGGTTTCCAGGTTGCTCGCGATGGCCGGAAGTGCAAACGTCAACGCAGTGTTGTCCACCGCAACCAGGAGCACCGGAAACATCAGCAGGGCCAGCGCGAGCCAGTCGCGCCAGGGCGCCTTGGCGGGCCCTGACGGCCTGAGGTCGGCTGCCATGGTGGATGTGCTTCGGGTGTTCTGGTTGGACTGTGTGGACAACGTCATATCAATAACTGTACCGTCCAGACGGTACAGTTAAGAACCGGGGCCCGGAGCGTGCATGATTGAAGCCATGGCCAGAAATCCCGTCGCACGCGATGCAGTCCTCGACGCTTTTGAAGAACTCCTGATCGATGTGGGGGAGCGGGCTGCCACTTTGGACGCGGTGGCCAGGCGGGCCGGCGTATCCAAGGGCGGGTTGCTCTACCACTTCCCCAACAAGGAAGCGCTGATCGCTGCGGTGCTGGAGCGGCTGGACCGACTGGCCGTCGAGGACCTCGCGCTGATGGCCGCAGCAGCCGAAGGTGCGGCGGCCTACTTCATCCGTTCCTCGCTCTGGTCCGACTCGCCTATGGACCGCTCCTTCGTGGCCGCCACCCGGCTGGCTGAAGTGGCCCATGAAGAGGCCCGGCGCCGCTTTGCCGCCATCCAGCAGCAATGGTTGGACCTGATCGCGGCCGACGTCGGCACGGCCGTGGCGAAAGCCGTGCTGTACATGGGGGACGGGCTGTATTTCAACGCCATGTGGGAAAGCGGTACCACCGGGGACAGCCGGGGCAGGCATGGAGACATTGAGGAGCTCCTCGCTGCCGTGGAGCGGCTTCGCGGCTGATTCTGCTCAATCATTCGGCCAGCCTTCTGGTGCAGCCCGCGTCCATCCGGGCGCGCTGGAGCTCCACACCGGAATGATTGAGCAGAATCCGCCGACCTCATTTGCCCGGCGGCCCGGGGCGTAGGAGAATTGGACCGCGTGGCGACCATCTGCGGCCGCCACAAAATCTGAATATGCCTTTGATCTGCGGCGGGAGAGTTCTGTTAGTAGGTACAACAGGCGCCGTAGGAGCAAATCCTCCCCAGGAATCTCTCAGGCCCACGTACCGCCGCGGCCAGGCAACTCTGGAAAGTGGCAGGCCGTCCGCCTGAAGCGTCCCGGATCACTCCGGAATGTCAGGACCGCTGTGCCCACCGACGGTGCAAGCGCAGCCTAGCGGAAGCAGGCTGCGCGGAAACTCTCAGGTCCCAGACAGAGTGGGGAGGAACCCGAGTCGATGTGGCGCACCCTGCGCCGCCTTAGTAATGGAGTTCCTTGTGAGTGTTAATTCGGCCTCGGCCACTTTCGTTGACCGGCATATTGGCGCCCGCCGCCAGGCCGATATCGACTCCATGCTCAAGGCCGTCGGCTACGGCACTGTGGACGCGCTGGTGGATACGGCCGTTCCCAACGGCATCCGGCAGGATGTGGCACTCCGCCTTAAGGACGCCCTCAGCGAGGTTGAGGTCCTTGCGGAGCTGCGGAAGCTCGCGGCGAAGAACAAGACGGCTGTCCAGATGATCGGCCAGGGTTACTACGACACCGTGACGCCCGCGGTCATCCGCCGGAACATCCTCGAGGCCCCGGCCTGGTACACCGCGTACACGCCGTACCAGCCGGAGATTTCGCAGGGCCGGCTTGAGGCTTTGCTGAACTTCCAGACCATGGTCCAGGACCTGGTGGGCCTGCCGATCGCGAACGCGTCGCTGCTGGATGAAGCCACTGCCGTGGCCGAGGCTGTGCTGATGATGCGCCGGGCGAACAAGAACAAGGAGGCCCGGGACGGCAAGACGGTCCTGGATGCCGACTGCCTGCCGCAGACCATCGCGATCGTGAAGGGCCGCGCCGAAGCCCTGGGCTTTGAGGTGGAGGTCGCTGACCTCTCCCAGGGGCTGCCCGACGGCGTTATCAACGGGATTGTGCTGCAGCAGCCCGGCGTCTCGGGCCGGGTCTTCAACCACGCCGACGTGATCGAGGCTGCCAAGGAGCGCGGCGCGCTCGTCACGGTCGCTGCCGACCTGCTGGCGCTGACGCTGATCACGCCTCCGGGGGAGCAGGGCGCGGACATCGCCGTCGGCTCGACCCAGCGTTTTGGTGTGCCGTTGTTCTTCGGCGGACCGCACGCGGCCTACATGGCGGTGGCGAAGGGCCTGGAGCGGTCCATGCCGGGCCGCCTCGTCGGAGTCTCCAAGGACGACGCCGGGACCCCCGCGTACCGCCTGGCGCTGCAGACCCGGGAGCAGCACATCCGCCGCGAGAAGGCCACGTCCAACATCTGCACCGCGCAGGCACTGCTGGCCATCGTCTCCTCGTTCTACGCCGTGTACCACGGCCCCGACGGCCTGAAGGCAATCGCCGAGACCACCCACAGCCACGCTGCAACCATCGCCGCATCGCTCAAGGCGGCCGGCCTGGACGTTCTGCACACAAGCTTCTTCGATACCGTCACGGTTTCCGTGCCCGGCAAGGCTGCGGCCATTGTTGCCGCAGCGGAAGCCCAGGGCATCAACCTGCGCCACATCGACGGCGACACCATCGGCGTTTCCGCCGATGAAACCACAACCCCGGCCATCGTCGCCGGCGTGCTGGACGTCTTTGGTGCCGCCGCGGTGGACGCGGCCGCCGGCACTGACACGGAGTTCGCGCTGGATGCCGCCGTCGAACGTTTCTCCGGTTACCTGCAGCACCCGGTGTTCAACACGCACCGTTCCGAGACCCAGCTGCTGCGCTACATCCGCAGGCTGAGCGACCGGGACCTGGCGCTGGACCGCACCATGATTCCGCTGGGTTCCTGCACCATGAAGCTGAACGCCACGGCAGAGATGGAAGCCATTTCCTGGCCGGAGTTCGCCTCGATCCACCCGTTCGCCCCGGATTCCCAGACCGTGGGCTGGCGCGAACTCATCACCGATCTCGAAGACCAGCTGACCGAGATCACGGGCTACGACCAGGTGTCCCTGCAGCCGAATGCCGGGTCCCAGGGCGAGCTCGCCGGCCTGCTGGCCATCCGCGGCTACCACCTGTCCCGCGGCGATGACCAGCGCACGGTCTGCCTGATTCCGGCTTCGGCGCACGGCACTAACGCCGCCTCCGCTGTCCTGGCGGGCATGAAGGTCGTTGTGGTTGCCACCGCCGCGGACGGCAGCATCGACCACGCTGACCTGAATGCCAAGATCGAGGCGAACAAGGACGCCCTTTCGGCGATCATGATCACCTACCCGTCCACGCACGGTGTCTACGACGCCGATGTCCGTGAGGTGTGCGATTCGGTGCACGCTGCAGGCGGCCAGGTTTATGTGGACGGCGCCAACCTGAACGCGCTCGTTGGCCTGGCGCAGCCGGGCAAGTTCGGCGGCGACGTCTCGCACCTGAACCTGCACAAGACTTTCTGCATCCCGCATGGCGGCGGCGGCCCCGGCGTTGGCCCGGTCGCGGCGAAGGCCCACCTGGCGCCGTTTATGCCGGGTAACGCAGCCACGTGGACCGAAGGCAATGACGTCCCGATCTCTGCCTCACGGTTCGGTTCTGCCGGTGTCCTGCCCATCTCCTGGGCGTATGTGAAGCTGATGGGTGGCGAGGGCCTGACCGAGGCCACGAAGTCGGCGCTGCTGGCGGCGAACTATGTTGCGGCCCGCCTGAATGAGTACTTCCCGGTTCTCTACACCGGCGAGGGTGGGCTGGTGGCGCACGAGTGCATCCTGGACCTCCGCGGGCTGACGGCGAAGACCGGCGTCACCGCGGAGGACGTGGCCAAGCGCCTCATCGACTACGGTTTCCACGCCCCCACCCTCGCGTTCCCGGTGGCGGGCACGCTGATGGTGGAGCCCACCGAGTCCGAGGACCTGGTGGAGATCGACCGGTTCATCGACGCGATGATCACCATCCGCAAGGAAATCGACCAGGTGGCCAACGGCGACTTCACTGTCGAGAACAGCCCGCTGCGCCACGCACCCCACACCGCGTCCGCCGTCGTATCTTCCGACTGGGCCCGCGAGTACCCGCGTGAGCAGGCCGCCTTCCCGGTCCACCACCTCAAGCAGGACAAGTACTTCCCGCCCGTCGGCCGCATCGACGGCGCTGCCGGGGACCGCAACCTGATCTGCTCCTGCCCGCCGCTGTCTGAGTTCGAAGACTAGAGTCCGGGCCCGGCAGACCGGAGTTTTCACGCGTGCTGCGCCCCACCGGCTCCCTAACCTCGCAAGCTCGGCCAGGGAACCCTGCCGGCGTGGGCCCAGAGCATGCAGAGGATGCCGGGGACCTGCCGCCCCAACCGGAGGCTTTAGACTTGTGGCTACGCAACCCCTGAGATTGGACACGGCCCCCTTGCGAGAATTCACCGCCCGCTTTGCCACAGCGGAGGAAATTGAGAACTGGGACAAGCACGTCACGGCCAACCCGAACGGCGGCAACATGCTGCAGTCCGCTGCCTACGCGTCCGTGAAAAACGGCAGCGGCTGGACCGCTCTCTTCCTGGTCCTGGAGTCTGCCGGGACCGTCAGCTACAACCTGGTGCTGGAGAAGAAATTCCCGGTGCTGGGCCGCCTGTGGTACCTGATCAAAGGTCCTGACCTGGGTGCCGTCGAGGACCTGAAGCCGGTCTTGGACGCGTGCGCTGTATTCGCCCGGAGCCGGAAGCTCAATGTCTTCACCATCAAGATTGAACCGGACATCGTGAGCACCCCGGAAGCCCGGGCACAGCTCGCCGCCGCCGGCCTGGTGAAGGCCCCTAACATCCAGTCCAATGACTCCACGGCGCTCCTGGACATCGCGGCACCGGAGAACGAGGTGTTCCGGTCCATCTCCTCCCGCGCCCGCAACGCGATCCGCCGGGCAGAGCGCGAAGGCTGCGCCGTGGTGCAGCAGGAGCCAGGCCCGGAAACGTACCGGGCGCTGTATGACCTAATGGCGGACACCGTCAACGCCAAGGGTTCCATGCCGTTGCGCAGCCTCGAGTACTACACTCAGTTCTGGGACGAATTCTGCACGCGCGGCCAGGGCAGCTTCTTCTTCGTTTACGAAGACGGCAAACCCAGTGTGGGCGCCTTTGTGATCAACTACGGATCCAAGGCAACCTACAAGGACGGCGGCTCCACGCAGAACAGGAAGCAGTACGGCGATTCGCACCTGGTCCAGTGGCAGGCCATCCGGAGAATGCAGGAACTCGGCTGCACCGAGTACGACTTCTGCGGCACGCCGCCCTCCGGCCTGATCAAGGACAAGACCCACCACCTGTACGGCATGGGCATGTTCAAAACGAGCTTCACTAAGACGGTGACGGACTTCGTCGGCTGCTACGACTACGTGCTGTCGCCCGTCAGGCACACCCTGTGGGTCAAGGGCGCGGAACGGGTCTTCCGCCGGCTTGAAACCGCACGCACCGGCCAGCAGTTCTACTGACCGCCCACCAGCCACTCTCACCATCCACACCACGAAGGCCAGCGCCTGCCCCAGTCGGCAGCCCAGCCATAGATGAGGTTATTTCCGTGAATCCAACCAAGGCCGGAGCCGGACTCGAGCTCAGCGTCCTCAGCGATGCCGAGTTTGAGTCCTTCTCCCTCAAGCATCCGCAAAACAACTTCATCCAGTCCGCTGACTTCACCCGTTTCCAGCGTGCCCGCGGTCAGTCAGTGGAACTGTTCGGTGTAAGGCGCGACGGCGACCTGGTCGCTGCCGGGAAACTGAACTTCACCACCAACCGCTGGGGCTACAAGGTGTGCGAGTGCGCCAAGGGCCCCCTCCTGGACTACACAGACTCCGCACTGGTGCGTGACGTCGTCGGACTCCTTAAGGAACGCGCCGCGGAACGCAAGGCTGCCGAACTCCGGATTTCCCCGAACCTGACGTACATCGCCCGCGATGCCGACGGCGCCGAACACCCCGAGATCGTGGACAACAGGCCGCTCGTGGCGGAACTGGCGGGCCTGGGTCTTGAACACCAAGGCTCGGACATGAACTTCACCAACGTGAACTGGATGTTCATCAAGCAGCTCGACGGCATCACGGACGCCGAGGAGCTCATCATGGGCACCAGCTACCGGACACGGAAGGCCATCCGGAAGGCTGAAAAGAACGGCGTGTTCCTGGAGCAGGCCACCCTTGAGACCCTCGACGAGTTCTACTATGCGCTGAGCACGGCGGGGGACGAGAGGGGCTTCTTCTACCGGGAACGCGAATACTACGACCAGCTCCTGCGGACCACCTCGGCCGAGTTCACCAAACTCATGATGGCCAAGATCGACATCCCCGCGTACCGGAAGTCCATCACCGAACGGCTGGAAGCGGAATCCGCGTCCGCAGCCGAACTCCGCCGTGAAGTGGAAGAGACCGGCAGCAAAAAGAAGGCCAACCGCCTCAAAGTGGTCCAGGACCTCGTGGACAGCTACGAGCGCAGCCTCAAGGACATCGAGCGGTTCCCGGACTCGGTGGGAGTGGCAACAGTGGCCGCCATCCACTTCGTCTGCTTCGGCGACGAGGTGGTCTGCGTCATCGGCGGCACCAAGCAGGACTACATCTACTTCAACGGCGCCACCTCGCTGTACTGGGAGATGCTGCTGCACGCGCTGGACAAGGGCTACTCGCGCTACAACTTCTACGGCACCTTCGGCATCCAGGGACAGGACGAAGAAGGCCACGGCGGCTACGAGTTCAAGAAGGGCTTCGGCGGCGACGTGGTCCAGCTGCTGGGTGACTTCGTGATGCCGGTGCGGCCGGTAGCCTTCCAGGCCAACCGCCTGTTCCGAGCGGCCATCGCGGCGGCGCGCACCCTGCTGGGCAAACTGCCACTGAAGCGCCAGGCCTAACACCAAACCACGAACTGCCAGAAAGGGAGGAGCACCAAGGTGAACGATCGACCTGAAAACCCAAGGCGCAGGCCTCCCACCGACGGTCTGCCCAAAACAGAGGCTCTCACCCCCTCCCAAATCCACCAGGATGCGGCGGCGAAGAGGATGCTGCGGCGCCTGGTGCGGGGGGAGAACCCGCCGACGGCGCCACTGAGCATTGTGGACAGGCTCGCCGGAAGCCCCTACGCCAACCCCATGATCCAGGTGGGAGGCGTGGACACGTCCGCACGCAAGACCCTGGACTTTTCCCTGCACCTGGCCGAGACCATGTTCCGGTACGGGGCAGGAGCCCTGGAAGTGGAGACGAGCATTATTGCCGTCACCGCGGCGCTGGGGCTGAAAAACATCGAAGTGGACATCACCAACCAGTCGGTGGCCATCAACTATGCGCCCAAGGACCAGACGCCCATCTCGCTGCTTCGGGTTGTGCGGTCCTGGACCAACAACTATGCCGGGCTGGCCAAAGTACACCGGCTGGTGACGGACATCGTGGCCGGGGGAGTGGGGCGCGATGAAGCCATCCGCCGGCTGGACGAGGCCATCACCAGCCCCAAACCGTTCCCGCGCTGGATGGTCACCATAGCGTTCGGCGTGTTCGCCGCAGTCTTTGTGGGTGTGCTCGGCGGCGGGCCGGTGTCCTCGGGCATTGCCTTCGTGGCCAACATCGGTGTCAGCCTGCTCGCCCGCCAGCTGGGCCGGTGGCGGGTTCCGGACTTCTTTACGACGGCGGCATGCTCCTTCGGCGTTACACTCACCGCGCTGCTGTTGTGGCGCTTTGAACTCACCAACGCCCCGGCGATTGTGGTGGTGGGCGGCATCCTCCTGCTGCTGCCCACCGGGCGCCTGGTCTCCTCGGTCCAGGATGCCATCAACGGGTTCCCCGTGACCGCAGCGGGCCGGTTTCTGTCCACCTTGCTGACCTTTGGTGCGATTGTGGCCGGGATCGCGGTGGCCTTTGTGGTGGGCGCGATGACCGGAATGCAGCCCATTAGCGTTACCCAGACATTCCCGCCAGCCTACGACCTCTGGGTCCTGGTGATCTTTATTGCCGTCGCCGTGATGGCCATCGGCGTGACGGAGCAGACCTCCTGGGAGCTGCTGCTGCCTACCGCGGGCGTGGGCGTCGTGGGCTACCTTGTGCTGCTGGGTGCCGCGTCCCTCGGCGTCGGTGACCGGTTCTCCCCGGCGCTCGCCGCCGTTGTGATTGGCCTGCTGGCGCGGGTGGTGGCGTTGAAGATGGGCGCACCGCAGCTGGTGGTGGCCGTCCCGGCGGCCCTGATCCTGCTGCCCGGGCTGACCATTTTCCGCTCGATGTATGTGCTGACCATCGAGGAATCCGAAATCCTCCTCGGCGCTGGCGGCATGCTCAACGCCGGCGCGATCGTCCTGGGCACAGCGGCCGGCATTGTCCTCGGCGACACCCTGGCCCGGCCGTTGACGGGCAGCCTGGCCAGCAACGAACGGCGACGCGCCCGGCGCCGCTAGGTACAGCTCAGATCTTCCCTGCTTAGATCTTCCCCACGGGCAGTTTCTTCTCCGCCTGGAAGTCGTCCTCCACCCGGCCCTGGGCCCAGTAGCCGGACAGCGAAACCTGGCTCCGTTCCAGGCCGCGCTGGACGAAAAACACGTCCCGCAGGCTCTTCATGTAGCCGCGCTCGCCATGGGCAAAAACGTCAACGCGGCCAGTGGGCCATTCGGCGTCGGCCACCGCTGAGACGAGGAGGTCCCCGGCGCCTGCCGGCGCGCCGTGGCGGCGCAGCCAGGTCACCTTAACGCCCGCCGGGGACGCGAGGGGCTGGATGTCGGCGTCGCTGTCCACCTCGATATACGCCAGGCCGGTCGCTTCCGCCGGCAGCGATTCGATGGCGGCGGCGATCGCAGGAAGTGCGGCTTCATCGCCGGCAAAGAGGTACCAGTCAGCGTCAGGCGCCGGGTTGTAGGCGCCGCCCGGGCCGGTGAAGGTGAAGGTGTCCCCGGGCTTGGCGGCAGCCGCCCAAGGGCCGGCCAGCCCTTCGTCGCCGTGGATCACAAAGTCGATGGCGAGTTCCTGGGCCTCGGTGTCCACCCAGCGGACCGTGTAGGTGCGGGTGAAGGGCCACTGCTCGCGGGGCATGGTTTCGCGGATGGTCCACAGGTCCAGGGGCTGGGCATAGTCAACGCCGGGCTGCGGGAAGACGATTTTGATGTAGCGGTCCACGAAGGTGTTGTTCACGTAGGCGGCAAAACCTTCGCCGCCGGCCACGATCCTGACCATGTATGGCGAGAGTTCTTCCCGTCGGATGACCGTGAGATCGATCTGCGGACGTGTTTTTTTCGTGGCGTTGGTGGCGGCCGGAAGAGTGCTCATAAGGCAAGCCTAAGCTAAGGGACCGGAGGGAGTTCCCAGGTTACGCCAGGGCATCCCTGGTCCTGCAGCAGTTGGTTGATGGTGCTGAAGGGCCGGGAGCCGAAGAATCCGCGCGACGCCGACAGCGGGCTGGGGTGGGCGCTGGACACGACCGCCGCGCCGGGCAGGAGGGGCCGGACGCTCTCCGCGTCCTTGCCCCACAGCACCGCCACCAGCGGCGACGGCCCGCCGTCGGAAGTGCGCCGGCTGGCCACCGCGGTGACTGCCGCCGTCGTGATGGCCTCCCAGCCTTTGCCCCGGTGGGAGCCGGCTGCCCCGGCGCGGACGCTCATGACCCGGTTAAGCAGCAGGACCCCTTGGCTTGCCCAGGCGGACAGGTCGCCGTGGACGCGCGCCGGAAGGCCGAGGTCAGACTCCAGCTCACGGTAGATATTCGCGAGGCTCCGCGGGATGGGGCGGGTCCGCCCGTCAACGGCAAAGGACAGGCCGATCGCGTGGCCCGGCGTGGGGTAGGGGTCTTGGCCCACTACCAGGACCTTCACGCCAGCCAGCGGCTGCCGGAAGGCGCGCAGAACGTTCGACGGCGCCGGCAGCACGCGGTGGCCCGCGGCAACTTCGGCAGCCAGGAAGCCCAGGACGCCGCGCAGCTCACTCTCTACGGGGCCCAGCGCCTCCGCCCAGTCGGCAGCCATCAGCTCACTGAGCGGCAAGGCGGCCATCTCGGCAAAGCCAACGGCCTCCGCCGGGTCCGCCGTCAGTTCGAACAGCGCGTCAGATTCAAACACGCTCCCATTCTCGCAGGGTTGCCTGATGCTGCGGTCGGGGCGCAAATGACAACCGTGTTATTCACGCCGTAGCATGGGGAGGAGATTTAGTAACTTGACCGGTGATTCAGCGAGACCAGCGAAGGGGTGTGCCGTGGCGGAACCTGCTCGGGAATATATGCCGGAGCCGGAGGAGCGCGGTTCTTTGCTGGCTGACTTTACCCTCCGTGACTCCCCGTTGAGCGAGCGCGACCAGCAAATGCTGGCACTCGAGCGGCAGTGGTGGAAGTACGCCGGGGCCAAGGAACAGGCCATCAGGGAGCTGTTCGATCTGTCCGCAACGCACTACTACCAGCTGCTCAACGCCCTCATCGACACCGAGGCTGCACTGGCCCACGACCCCATGTTGGTCAAGAGATTGCGTAGACTACGTACGTCGCGTCACCGGGCACGCACTGCACGACGCCTGGGTTCCGACGCCTGACCACGCTCGTGCTGAGCAATCAGCAGCAATCAACAAGGACGTCTCCCCACCATGACCAAATACGCTCGGGATGAATTCGACAAGGTTCCGGAGTCCGCCTCGCGGCAAGGCGTCCACCGTGCGGCCTCGGCGCCTGCCCGCCGCAAGCTGTGGCCCATCCTCGCGGTGGGGATTGTGGCATTGGCCATTGGAGTGGTGTCCTTCCTGATCCTTCCCAAGCTCGGGTTCACCCAGGCCGGCAGTGAAGCCTCCACCAGCCTGGAATCAACCGCGGCCCCCGAGGCAAGCGCGGCACCGTCGGCCACCGCTGAAGCCTCCACGGACCCGGAGCCCTCTAATAGCCCTGACGCCGAGCCCAGCGCTTCGCCCAGTAACATTCCCTCCGCGGTTGTGCTGGACAAGACCCAGGGCGTGGCCATCTACAACGCCTCCGGTAAGGCCGGGCTCGCCGGACGCATCAGCTCTATGGTCCAGGCCGATGGCTGGACGCTGGGCCAGGTGGGGAACTGGGGCGGCGCTCCGCAGCAAACATCCGCGATCTTCTACTCGGGCCCGGCGCAGAAAGCCAACGCCGAAGCAGTCTCCGAACTCCTGAACATCCCTACTCTGGTGGAGAGCCAGGACTTCCAGGTGCCGTTGGTTGTTGTCCTGGGGCCGGGCTACCAGTAGCGTCTCGCGGTCACGCCTGAGTAACTTTTGGGCCCCGGAGCGGCCGTGTGGTTCGGCCCGCCGGATGGCTTGTCGCTAGAGTGATTTCAGGCTTCGGTCCGTAACAAGCGGCACACTTCCGACAGGGACCGACGGCACGACGGAAAAGAGTGGACATCATGGCATTGGGAACGGTTAAGTGGTTCAACGCCGAAAAGGGCTACGGCTTTATTACGGTGGACGGCTCCGGGGACGATGTCTTTGTGCACTGGTCGGCCATTGAGGGCGAAGGTTACCGGGCCCTGGATGAGGGCCAGCGCGTGGAGCTTGAAGTCGGTGAAGGCGAGAAGGGCCCGCAGGCAGAAAACGTCCGGCCCACGCAGTGATCTCCCGCAGCTTGCGTTCAACAATCGTCCGCACAGCCACAGGGGCGGCCGTCCTGCTGGCCCTGGCCGGCTGTGCCGGGGCAGGCGGCAACGCCCGCGTTGAATCCGCTGAAGCGTCCGGTGACGGCACGCTGCGGATCGGGCTGATCCAGGACAGCGCAGGGGGGCAGGCCTTCCTCAACGACTCGCAGCTCGCTGCGGCCCAACTGGCCATCAAGGAAATCAATGCGGCCGGCGGTCACAAGGGCAGGCTTGTTGACCTGGTGGTAGGCGCCGGTGAAGGCGCCGATGCCCAGGCCAGGAATCTGGCCTCAGCCAAGGTTGATGCAGTGATCGGTCCCACGGATTCGAGTCACGCCGCTGCCGCCATCGACGTCCTCTCGGCTGCGCGGGTCCCGCTCGTCTCGCCGGCCAACTCCGCTGCCGGCCTGTCCCGCTTCAAGAGCGGCGGCTACTACTTCAGGACGGCGGCCGCGGACGTTGCACAGGCCTCGGTGCTGGTGAAACTGGCCAAGGACGGCGGCGCCAAGGGCCTTGCCGTGGTCTACCAGGACTCTAGCTACGGAAAGGACGTTTCGGTCGCGGTGACCGGCGCCGCCAAGAACGCCGGCCTGGAGACTGTCTCCACCACCGCCTTCAAGCCCGGCGACGCCGGGAACGCGGCAGCTGCTGCCAAGGCTGCCACGCCTGACGCCGTGGTGCTCATCGCCAGGGGCGATGCCCAGGGCGCCATCGCCGAGCTCAATAACGCTGGGATCTCGGGCAAGAGCATCATCCTGAGCGACGGCGCCTTCGCCCAATACGGTTCGGGGGTGGGATCCAAGGCCCTCGACGGCGCCCGTGCAGTGGTGCCAGGCCTGCTGCCGTCCGCGGACTTCCAAGCACGGCTTGTTTCGGTCAACCCTGCATTGAAAGACCTTTCGTTCGCCGCCGAGACCTACGACGCCGTGAACCTCGCGGCCCTGGCGGCAGCGAAGGCTGACGACGATGCCGGCCGCTCCATCGCCGCCAACCTGATCGCCGTGTCCGGCGGGACAGTTGGCGGGCAGCCCGCCGCGAAGGCCTCTGGCCCGGCCACCAAGCCGTGCCTGTCCTACACCGAGTGCCTCGCTGTCCTGAAGACCGGGGCAGGCATTAATTACGACGGCGAATCGGGGCCGGTTGCCTTCGATTCCAACGGTGACATCACCACTGCCAATTACATGGTGTTCACGTACGGCGCGGACAACAAGGCAGTGCTCAGCGGCCGTGAGGCTGCGGGCCGGGCCGCAGGCTGATCGCCAATGGCGAACGGGTCGCCCTGACAGGGCGATTTGCGGGGTCTTTCGCTTGCACTCTCACCTAGGGAGTGCTAATTATTGAGTTAGCACTCTTACGTACCGACTGCTAAAGCAACGTCCGGTTTTTCCGGCAGCGGAGCTTGGCGGCGGGTCGTGGAGCGAGAGAAATACCTAGCTGGAGTGAGATCCCCAGCCGCGGCATACAGAGGCCGCCGGTGAAGGATCGTCCGTCGCGGGCACTGCAGTGAGGTTCATTCTTAACGACTGTCCCGAAAGGACTACTGCCGTTATGGCCAAGATCATTGCATTTGATGAAGAGGCACGCCGCGGTCTTGAGCGGGGCCTGAACATCCTCGCCGACGCCGTCAAGGTCACCCTCGGCCCGCGTGGACGCAACGTCGTCCTCGAAAAGAAGTGGGGCGCCCCCACGATCACCAACGATGGTGTTTCCATCGCCAAGGAGATCGAACTGGACGACCCTTACGAAAAGATCGGCGCTGAGCTGGTCAAGGAAGTTGCCAAGAAGACGGACGACGTCGCTGGCGACGGCACCACCACGGCTACCGTGCTGGCGCAGGCCCTGGTCAAGGAAGGCCTGCGCAACGTCGCGGCCGGCGCTGACCCGCTGTCCCTCAAGCGCGGTATCGAGAAGGCTGTCGCGGCCGTCACGGTTGAACTGCTGGCCTCGGCCAAGGAAATCGAAACCAAGGAAGAGATTGCGGCTACTGCCTCCATCTCCGCCGGTGACGACGAAATCGGCGCCCTGATCGCTGAAGCCCTGGACAAGGTGGGCAAAGAAGGCGTCATCACCGTCGAGGAGTCCAACACCTTCGGCCTGGAGCTCGAGCTCACCGAAGGCATGCGCTTCGACAAGGGTTACATCTCCGCTTACTTCGTTACTGATACTGAGCGCCAGGAAACGGTCCTTGAGGACCCGTACATCCTGATCGTCAACTCCAAGATCTCCAACGTCAAGGAACTGGTTGCTGTCCTGGAAAAGGTCATGCAGTCCAACAAGCCGCTGCTGATCATTGCCGAGGACATCGAGGGCGAGGCCCTGGCCACCCTGATCGTCAACAAGATCCGTGGCACCTTCAAGTCCGTTGCCGTCAAGGCTCCGGGCTTCGGCGACCGCCGCAAGGCCCAGCTGGCCGACATCGCTGTACTCACCGGTGGCCAGGTCATCGCCGAGGAAGTCGGACTCAAGCTGGAGACCGCCGGACTGGAACTCCTGGGACGCGCCCGCAAGGTTGTTGTCACCAAGGACGAGACCACCATCGTTGAAGGTGCCGGCGACGCCGACCAGATCGCTGGCCGCGTTTCCCAGATCCGTGCCGAGATCGAAAACTCCGATTCGGACTACGACCGCGAGAAGCTGCAGGAACGCCTGGCCAAGCTGGCCGGCGGCGTTGCAGTCATCAAGGCCGGTGCCGCAACCGAAGTTGAGCTCAAGGAACGCAAGCACCGCATTGAGGACGCTGTCCGCAACGCGAAGGCTGCTGTTGAAGAAGGCATTGTCGCCGGTGGCGGCGTTGCACTGATCCAGGCCGGCGCCAAGGCGTTCGCGAACCTGAACCTGACAGGTGACGAAGCAACCGGTGCGAACATCGTCCGCGTTGCCATCGACGCCCCGCTGAAGCAGATCGCCTTCAACGCTGGCCTCGAGCCTGGCGTTGTTGTCGACAAGGTCCGCGGCCTGCCTGCAGGCCACGGCCTGAACGCAGCAACCGGCGAATACGTCGACCTGCTGGCTGCCGGCATCAACGACCCGGTCAAGGTAACCCGCTCTGCCCTGCAGAACGCGGCTTCCATTGCCGGTCTGTTCCTCACCACCGAGGCCGTAGTGGCCGACAAGCCGGAGAAGAACGCTCCGGCCATGGGTGGCGGCGACGACATGGGCGGCATGGGCGGCTTCTAGTCCCCAGCGCCCGGACTACGTTCCGCGCAAACCATAATGCGGCCCCCTCCACTGGAGGGGGCCGCATTTGTTTGGCGCTACTTGCGGGCCGTGGCCAGCATCCCTTCGACTTCCTTCTTGAACGCGTCGGCGGCCGCCTGCGGAGTCATCCGGTCGTACAGGACTTCGTCGGTGAACCGCTTGATGACGTTCTGGACGCTGCCGGCACCCACCGGCGGGACGGGAGGCGCGCCGGCGATGTCCGGCGCAATGACCTTCAGGAAGGCCACCACAGTGGTGCCTGCCGGCTTGAGGGCCGGGGTGATGCCCTCGACGATCTCAGAGTTGCTGGGGACTCCGCGGTCTGTCATAAGGATGGCGCCTGCGGGGCGCGGAGCATCTTGATGCTGCTGCCCGTGGTGGTTTCCAGTGATCCCAGCTGGTTGGTCCACCACCAGGCCATGCCCACCCGGTTCGTGCCGAACAGGCTCTCCTCAAGGCCTGCGCCGGAGTCCTCGGTGGCCACCGTGGCCGGCGGGGTGACCTGGGAATCGCGCTGTTCCTTCAGCCATTCCCAGAACGCAGCGGCCGTAGCGGTGTCGGAGTCCAGTTTCCCGTCCTGGGAGTAGAGGTCCTCGCCGTGCTGCCGAAGCCAGATGATGAGGTCCGCCTCGTTGCTGCCATAGGCCGCGCCGTAGCTCTTCCCGTCACCGGCCGCGCTGAGTTTCGCGGCGGTGTCCAGTCGTCCCAGGTCCAGGTGGTGTCGTCGGGGACAGGCACGTTTGCTGCCTCGAAGACCTTGGTGTTCGCCATGATGACGTAGGCGTTCTTTCCGGTGCTCAACCCGTACTGTGCGTTGTCGTATTGGCCGGACGCCAGTGATTCCTTGTCCAGCTTGGAGGTGTCGATCCCGCCCTGTTTGGCCAGGTCCAGCAGCGCCCCGCGGCCACCGTACTCGGCGATGTATTTCTGGTCCATCTGGATGACATCCGGTGCGTCATTGGCAGCGGTCGTGGTGGCCAGTTTGTCCCAGTAGCTGGCCCATTCGCCCGGCTCGGATTCGATCTTGATGTTGGGATGTTCCGCCTCGAACGCGTCGATGACTCTCTCTGTTTGCGCGTTGAGGTACTCATTGCCCCACCAGGCGAACCGCAGGGTGACTTCGCTGTTTTCGCTGGAGCCGGCGGGTGCACCGCAGCCTGTGGCGAGCAGTGAGACAGCGACGGCGACTGCGCCGAACTGGAATCTCCTGCGGCTAATGGCCCGAATCTTCATTGACGTGCCGTCCTCAAAAGGGTGGAGGTCCACCCCGCGCGTGTCCCGTGGCGGCGTCGGTGCCGGTGGGGAAGCTTCGACTGAGAAAGCGCTTTCCCGGCCAGGATTCGGATTCTGCCGCGCTTCGACTTCGGCGTCAAGGCTTTTCGGTAAGCGGTTTCCCGAGCGCTGGCTGAACCGGTTGTCGGCGCTGTCTGGCAGGATGGTTAGGTGACAATTACTGCAGCGGCCGACGGTTCGGCTTTAGGAAATCCCGGCCCGGCCGGTTGGGCCTGGTATGTGAACGACGACTGCTGGCGCGCCGGGGGATGGCCGCACGGCACCAACAACCAGGGCGAGCTGATGGCCGTCCTGGATCTGTTCCGTGCCACCGCCCACGTCCCGGAGGAGGACCTGAGGGTCCTGTGCGACAGCCAGTACGTGATCAACTCCATCACAAAGTGGATGCCGGGCTGGAAACGCAAGGGCTGGCGGAAGGCCGACGGCAAACCCGTCCTGAACGTTGAACTGCTCAAGGAACTTGACCGGGAAATCGCCGGCCGGAAATACACGTTCGAATGGGTCAAGGGCCACGCAGGCCACGACCTCAATGAGGCAGCCGATGTCCGCGCGCGTGCAGCCGCCACCGCGTACCAGCAGGGTGTGGCAGCGCGTTCAGGCCCGGGCTTCGCGGGAGCCCCGGCAGCGGTTGGCCCAGCAGCTGATAGCCGGGTTGCCGTCAGCCCTGGGGCAGGCGCCGCACTGACCAGCCCCGGCGCCGCCACTGCAGCCAGCCTTCAGGCCGCCACCACAGCCGGCGGTGCTGGCTTCGACAGTCAGGTCTCGTACGGCCAGGACCTTTTCAACCAAGGCCCCTACGAGGAGCCGGACCTCTTCAGTGAGCTGGAGAGCGACTCCTTCATCCCGTCGCAGTCCGCCGGGGCCGAGATGAGCCCCGAAGCGATCGTCGAGGCCCTCGAACGCGAGTTGTCGGGCCCCGACATCCGTGGGGACATCGGCCGCACCGGCGTCCTCCTGCACCCTGATTTTATGGAGATCGGAACCTCGGGCAGGGTATGGACCCGTGACGCCACGATGATGGCATTGGAAGAGGAACCGGGGCAGCACACTGAACTGGAGATCCTGGGTGCGGACCGCATCGGGACCAGCGCGATCCTGCTGACGTGCCGAAGCTACTCGCGCTCAGGCACGGCTCTCCATAGCTCACTGTGGGTCTTGGACGGCAACAGATGGCGGCTCCGATTCCGCCAGGGGACGCCGGAGGCGTAGGGGCCATTTCGGCTGGGGACTCAGCTGAAGCGCTGGGTGTTGCCCTGCTCGGCCTGGGCGTAGGTGGACGCTGCTGATGCCAGGGCCATGTTGATGGATGCCAGCGATGCCTCCACCTTGCCCTGGGTGAGTGTCCACTCGGTCACCAGGGCCTGGAAGTTGTTGGCAGCCGAGCCCCGCCAGGTGGACTGCAGTTCGTCCAGGCCGCGCTTCATGGTCTGGACGTCCGAGCTGATCCGGTCCACAGTTGCTTTGACGTTGGCCGACTTCAGCTGAAGGAGTTCGGTGTCGACGGAAATGATGCTCATGGCTTGCTGCCTCTCGAAGTAGTGGGACAGCATGTGCTGCCCGCCCGGCTGCTCCGGGCCACTACCGCGAGCCTACGGACGGGCACTGCCCGCACGCCACGCTCCATGGCTATATGTGGATAACCTTGCCATCTCCGTGGCCTCCGTCCACAGGATCGCCATCCTGCGTGGCGGGTGGGCCCGGGTGGGCTTCCGCCAGGTGGTCATCGCCGGCGTGAGCCTCATCGGTGGCGTCGTCCCGGACCGGCAGGCTGACCACCAGCGTGGCCCCGCCGCCGTCGGTCTTTTCCACCCTGACGGACCCGCCGTGCGATCCGACGATGGCCGCGACAATCGCGAGCCCCAGGCCGCTGCCGCCGGTCTCGCGCGTCCGGGACGTGTCCGCGCGGTAGAAACGCTCGAACACCTTGGACGCGTCCTCTTCGGAGATGCCAGGGCCGTGGTCACGGACCTCGATCACGGCGAGCGGCTGCCCGCCGTCGGAGGTCCGGACCCCGACGGCTAGTTCGATCGGGCTGCCGTCCGGGGTGTAGCGCAGGGCGTTCCCCACGAGGTTCCCCACCACCTGCCGCAGTTTTGCTTCGTCACCGAGCACCGGCGCGGGGGCGGCCGGATCGTCACCAAGGCCGGTCAGGGAGATGGGGCGCGAGCGGTCGCTCGCCTGCGTGTCCACCACCGCATCGTGGGCAACCAGCTGCAGGTCCACGGGCTTTTGCTGGAGCGGGCGCTGTTCGTCCAGGCGCGCCAGCAGGAGGAGGTCCTCCACCATAGAGCCCATCCGTTTGGCTTCGCTTTCGATCCGCCCCATGGCCGTGGCCACGTCCTCGTCGGTGGCCAGCGCGCCATGGCGGTAGAGCTCGGAGAAACCCCTGATGGTCACGAGCGGGGTACGCAGCTCGTGGGAGGCGTCGGCCGCGAACCGGCGCATTCTGCCTTCGGAGGCTGTCCTGGCGGCGAAGGCCGTCTCGATATGCGCCAGCATGGCGTTCAGCGAGCTGCCGAGCCGCCCCACTTCAGTGCCGGGATTTTCGACGTCCACACGCCTGGAAAGGTCGCCCGCGGCGATGGCGGCTGCGGTCTTTTCCACCTTGGCCAGCGGACGGAATGACCGGGATACGGTCCAGCTGGCGATCAGGGAGGCCAGCAGCAGGGTGAGCAGGCCGACGCCGGTGACCACCAGGGTGGCGTGCTTGAGGACGTCATCCACGCTTTGCAGCGGCAAGCCTATGACAACGACGGCGGGACGGCCGACATAGAGCACGGTCACCGCGACCACCCGCCAGTTCTGGCCGTCGGTGCCCCTGACCTGGTACGGGAGGGTGCCCCGGTTCTGGGCGTCCTCAACGGAGATGGTTGCGATGTCGGGGTGGTCATCCGGATCGCCGCCCAACAGCTGGGGGTTCTCACCGGGGGTGTAAAGGATCAGCGAGTAGTCAGTGGGGACCATCGGGTTGGTGGGTGCCTGCAGCTGGGTGAACGAGCGCTGCTTGCTGGCGAGGTCGACGGCGGCGTACAGCTTGTCATCCACCTGCGCCTGGAGGTAGCTGTGCAGCAGCGTGAGGGTGCCGGCGCCGGTTGAGGTCAGCGCAACAATCAGCAGTGCCATAATCATGGCCACCAGCTGGGACCTCAACGAGGCCGATTTCCACCGCTGCAGCAAGGTCAGCGCTTCTCTGCCGTCCGGAGCACGTAGCCGACTCCGCGTTTGGTCTGGATCAGTGCCGGTGCGTCCGGATCAATGTCCACCTTGCGCCGGAGGTAGGAGATGTAGGACTCCACGATCGAGGCGTCGCCGTTGAAGTTGTACTCCCACACGTGGTCCAGGATCTGGGATTTCGACAGCACGCGGTTGGGGTTCAGCATGAGGTACCGGAGGAGCTTGAATTCCGTGGGGGACAGTTCGATCACGGTGCCGCCGCGGCGCACTTCGTGGGCGTCGTCGTCGAGCTCCAGGTCGTCCACACGGATCACGGCGTCGTCGTCGAGCAGGGGCTGCGTGCGGCGCAGGACGGCACGGATGCGGGCTACTAACTCGTCCAGGCTGAACGGCTTGGTGACGTAGTCATCCCCGCCTACGGTGAGGCCGGTGACCTTGTCCTCCGTGTCATCCTTCGCCGTGAGGAACAGGACCGGAAAGTGCTTACCCGAAGCCCGCAGCTTGCGGGTGACGGTGAAGCCATCCATGTCCGGCAGCATCACGTCCAGCACCGCCAGATCGGGCGCGTGGAGCTCGGCGGCGGCCAGCGCGTCACGGCCGTTGGCGGCAGAGACCACCTCGAAGCCTGCGAAGCGGAGCGAGGTGGACAGCAGCTCGCGGATGTTGGGTTCGTCATCAACAACTAGCAGCTTGGCTTCTGGGCCGGTCTTCTTCATGCTCCCATCATGCTCCCAGAAACTGTGAGTTTTCTGGATGGATGGTGGGTGTTCCATGGGGAGCCCGCCGGGCATGGCCATCCCCCTCGCCGGACAGGAACAGCGGGTGGCCGTTAGGCGGCGCCGACATCCTTGGCGTCCATGATCCGGTAGGCATAGCCCTGCTCTGCCAGGAAGCGCTGCCGCTTGGCCGCGAAATCCTGGTCCAGGGTGTCCCGGGCCACCAGCGAGTAGAAGCGGGCCGCCCGGCCGTCCTTCTTGGGGCGGAGCAACCGGCCCAGCCGCTGGGCTTCCTCCTGCCGCGACCCAAAGGAACCGGAGACCTGGATGGCCACCGAGGCCTCGGGCAGGTCGATGGAGAAGTTGGCCACCTTGGAAACCACCAGCGTGTTCACGTCGCCGGCCCGGAATGCATCGAAGAGCTTCTGCCGTTCCTTGACGGACGTATCGCCCTTGATGACGGGAGCATGCAGGCGCTCGCCGATCTCGTCCAGCTGGTCAATGTATTGCCCGATCACCAGCAGCTGCTCGCCCTGGTGCCGGGCCACCAGTTGTTCCACGATCAGGGTCTTGGACTCGGACGTGGCGCACAGCCGGTACTTGTCGGCGTCCTCGGCCATGGCATAGGCCACGCGTTCGTCCCGGGGCAGGTCAATGCGGACCTCCACACAGTCCGCGGGGGCGATGTAGCCCTGGGCTTCGATGTCCTTCCACGGCGCGTCGTACCGCTTGGGCCCGATGAGGCTGAAGACCTCGCCTTCGCGGCCGTCCTCGCGGACCAGGGTGGCGGTGAGGCCCAGCCGGCGGCGGGCCTGCAGGTCCGCGGTCATCCGGAAGATCGGCGCCGGCAGGAGGTGCACTTCGTCATAGATGATCAGGCCCCAGTCGTGGCCGTCCACCAGCTCCAGGTGCGGGTACAGGCCGCCGCGTTTGGTGGTGAGGACCTGGTACGTGGCGATGGTGACCGGGCGGACCTCTTTGACCGCGCCCGAGTACTCGCCGATTTCGTCCTCCGTCAGGGACGTCCGTTTGAGCAGCTCGTCCTTCCACTGCCGGGCTGCCACCGTGTTGGTCACCAGGATGAGGGTTGTGGTGGAGCTCGTGGCCATGGCCGCGGCACCCACCAGCGTCTTCCCGGCCCCGCAGGGCAGCACCACCACGCCGCTGCCGCCGGCCCAGAAATTCTCGGTGGCGAGCTGCTGGTACGGGCGGAGCTTCCAGCCGTTCTCGTTCAGGGCGATCAGGTGGGGTGTGCCGTCCACGTAGCCGGCCAGATCCTCCGCCGGCCACCCGATTTTCAGGAGCAGCTGCTTGAGCTGGCCGCGCTGTGAGGAGTGGACCACAATGGTTTCGCCGTCGATCCGCGGCCCCAGCAGGGGCTGTATTTTTTTGGCCCGGATGACCTCCTCCAACACCGGGTAGTCGTCCGTGCGCATCACCAGGCCGTGCTGGGGGTCCTTCTCCAGCCGCAGCCGCCCGTACCGGGACATGGTCTCTTCGACGTCGATCAGCAGCGAATGCGGCACGGGGAACCGCGAGTATTTGAGCAGGGTGTCCAGGACCTTCTCCGCGTCCAGGCCGGCGGCGCGTGCGTTCCACAGGCCCAGGGGCGTCAGGCGGTAGCTGTGCATGTGCTCGGGGGCGCGTTCCAGCTCGGCGAACGGGGCGATGGCGTGGCGCGCCTCGGTGGCCAGTTCGTGGTCCACTTCGAGCAGGATGGTTTTGTCACTTTGGACGATCAGCGGGCCGTCGTTCACGCGGGGCAGTCCTTCACTGGCGCAGTTCTTCTGCGGCCTCAATGTCGATAATGCGGTGGATGGAGAGCACGCGCTCGGTTTCCTTGGCAGGATCAAAGACCCTGACGCGTCCGCCGTTTACGGAGAGGGGAACAACTGTCTCCAGGCAGGAATTCCCTTGGCTGTCCACCACGTTCATGCTCACCCGCTGCTTGAGCCGGATAGCCCGTTGCAGCGTCTCCAGCCCAAGCTGGGTCGCAGCTTCGCCGGAGCCAGCCACGGGGCCTGCGTGGTTTCCGGAGGCTTCAGCCCGCCTGTTCCGCAGGACGGCCAGCTGCGCGGCGACGTCGTCCTCGGCGGGTGCGGTCCGCGGCGCCGTGTAGACGGGGCGGGCGCTGCCGGGAACATGGTTAGTGCGGCGGAGCCGGACCACTCCGGGCTCGGCCTGGTCCACCGACGGCGAGAGGCCCAGTCCGCGCAGGACCTGGGCTGTCTCCCGCGGCGGAGCGGTAGAGATCAGGACCGTCGGCGCAATGCGGGCCAGCCCCAGGCCGACCGCTTTGGACTCCGCCGCCAGCTCCAGCACCGTTGCCTCATCATCGCTTTGGATAAAGCTGGCGGCCATTCCCACCCGGAGCCGGCCGTGCCTGGACGCGGTGTCCTCCACCAGGTATTCCAAGGGCTGCGGCACGGCCGTGGCCGAATGCTCACGCAGGAACTCAAGCAGGCTCGAGGCGTCATGCCCGGCGTCCAGCGCCCGCCGGACCGAGTTGGGGGAGAACCGGTAGATCGTGGCGGGTCCGTGCCCCTCGGCGTCGGCCATCACCAGTAGCTTTTCGGCCAGCTTCGGAGCCAGGTAGCCCGGGGCAACTGCGGTCAGGTCCGCCTGAAGCAGGACGTGGTTCAGTGCCGCAGGCAGATGCTCGCCCAGGATGCCCAAGGCTTCGTCCGGGTTGTCTTCGGCAATGGCGCTGCCCAGCTGGCTCAACGCACCGGAGCCGATCAGTCCGAGCAGCTCCGCTTCCGCGAGCACACCCCTGATCAGGGAACTGAACCGGCGGGCCATCCGCGGCTGCGTCCATTCAGCCCGCTGGAGGACGGCCGCAGCATCCAGGACCGGTGCCGTGCCGTCCGCAGCGGCAGCCTCCTGGGTGAGTTCCTCCAGGATTTCCAGGATCCGCTTCCTGACCAAGGGGGCGTCCGGCCGCTGCGCCTCTGCCGAAAGGGCATTAACGGTGTTCCCGGCCAGGGCACGGTGTGCGGCGGGAACGCCGCCGGGGCCGTTGGCGGGCTGACCCACCAGTGAAGGCACACGCTCGCTCGCGAGCCAGGCATTGACCATCCACAGCCACTGCTCCTGGCGGGGGAGGGCCAGCCACTCCAGCTGCGGGGGCTGCACCCACGAGGACGAGTCCACATCAAGGCGCAACAGGCCGGCGAGGGCGCTGACCTCCAGCAGCAGGCCCGCCCGGTGCTGGTCGATGCGAAGCGTCTCGGCAAGCCGCTTCATTTCCCGTACACCAACGCCGCCGCTGCGCAGTGTGGCCAGCGGCTGTTCGCGGACGGCGTGGAGGAGGTCACCCACCAGCCGCAGGGTTTCGGCGATGGCGCCCAGCGCCGCGTTCCGGCGAAGCGCAGCGGTGGTGCTGCCCAGCTCCGGAACCGGTGGGGACAGGGAGAAGTCATTGATGATGGCGCCGCCACGCAGCGACAATCCCACGCTATGCGGCAATTCCACGTGCGCGGCGTCCAAGGGGACCAGCAGGCCCCGGGCCAGGAGCCAGTCAACGGGCCCGACGTCGGCGCCCTGGTTCGAGACCGACGCTTTCCGTTGCGCCTGGGGGACGGCACCCATGGCCCAGTTGCGGAATTTGGCGAGCAACGCCGTCGTGCGTTCCGGGGCTCCGGCCAAAGCCTCGCCGAGTGCCTCGGGCGAGGATGTCCAATGCTGCAGCGCGAGGGCTGCCTCCATGGGGGTGGTGGCGTTCTGGATGGAGACGCCGCTGCGACGCAGCTCGGCAACGAGCTGGACTGCCCGCTGGGCAAACGCGGGCTGGAGCCTGACCAGCTCGGTGTAGCTGCGCCCCAGCCCCGCAGGATAGATTCCCACCACGTCCTTGAGGCTTCCCACCGGCAGGTAGTAGCGCTGGCGGTGGCCCGAAACCGCCGTTCCATGCGGCGGCTCTGCCCGGTGCACCAAAGCCAGTTCCTGGAGCGAGGCCAGGATGCGTTCCAGCGCCGCCACCGTGGACCCTGCAATGAGTTTCCGGACGCCCGCCGCCGAGGCGCTGTGTTCGGTGTCCGTGTTGGTACAGAGATGCAGCGTTTCCAGCACCTGCATCTGTGGCCTGTTAAGCCGCTCGAGCGCGCGCTGGACGCTGACCCGCGCACTTGCCCGCGCGGCCAGGGCGGAAAAGTCAGGAACGGCGGGGGACATAAGGTCCGGCCGCGCTGCAAAGAGCGCCCGCAACGAGTCATCGCTGCGTGCTTCCAGTTCTTTGCTGAGGGCGCGAATAAGGGACATCAGTCCAACGTTACCGCCCGCCGGACTTTCCTGCCCGGCGCCGGCCCGCCACGCTGTCCAGCACCAGGAAAAGCATCAGCAGGAACGCCACAGGCAACCCGTACAGGGCAGTGGCAGTGACCCAGGCCGGAGCAGCGGAGCCTGCGAAGGCCAGTGCCATGACGGCTCCCACCGCCACGAGGGAAAGCATGGCAACAACCGCTGCGCAGATCATCAGTGGGCGCCGGTATCGCGAGGGTGTCATGCAGGCAACGCTAACAGCCGGGCGGCCGGTGGTGGCGCCACAGGCGGCCGTGAGCGGCGGGCACACAGCCGCAGGCAGGCGGCAGGACGAAGGGTGCGTGAAAGCAGGATTCCGGCCCCCGGCAGGATAACCTTGAAGAACAGACCAACACGGTCCGTCGCTGTCATACCCTGAACCCGCACATCAGTGCGGATGCGGTGACTGCCGGCCGTGTCAGAAGACGTCAGAACGAAGAAGGTTGATTACGTGCCTACCGGCAAGGTCAAGTGGTATGACAAGGAAAAAGGTTTCGGATTCCTCGCAGGCGAGGACGGCCAGGAAGTCTTCCTGCCCAAATCATCGCTGCCCGAAGGCATCACGGAACTGAAGGCCGGCACCCGGGTTGAGTTCGGCGTTGCCGACGGCCGCAAGGGTGCACAGGCCCTGGGCCTGCGCGTCCTGGACAAGACGCCGTCCATCGCCAAGGCCAAGCGGCCCAGCGCCCGGGACCTCGCGCCGCTGGTCCAGGACCTGGTCAGCGTGCTGGACAACCTCTCCGGAACCCTGTCCGCGGGCAAGTACCCGGAAGGCAACAAGGGCAAAGCCATCGCGGCTGCCCTGCGTAAGGTTGCCGACGAGCTGGACGTTTAGGTCTTGGCCATGAACGCGGAAGCTGAACAGCCGGACACCACAACAGCGGAGAACGTAGGCGCCAAAGCCGAGGCCAAGCGCCGCGCCGGCGTGCCCGTGTGGCGTACCGGAAAGCCGGATGCCTTCCTCGCCGCTGCCGTTGGCGAGGCGCGAACCGCCATCGAAGGCATCGCGGCGGCGTCGGACATCGGTGCGCACCTGGCTGCCAAAAGTGAGGGCGACCGCCTGGTCACCCACCTCTTCGAATCAAGAATGGCCGGCTACCACGGCTGGCAGTGGTACGCGGTCCTGACCAGGAACTCCCGCTCCAAGGTGGTCACGGTCAGCGAGCTTGGCCTCCTGCCGTCGGAGGACTCCATCCTCTCCCCGGAATGGGTGCCGTGGGCCGAGCGCGTCCGCCCCGAGGACGCACAGGCCGCAGAGGAAGAGGAACCGCGCACTGCCGAGGCTTCCGCTGCGGAGCCGGACGCATCGCACGCCGAGGCTGAGACTCCCGGGTCCGAGGACCGGGACGAAGACTCCGAAGTCGACGAAGGCGACGACCCCGCCGGCGAGGCTGACTAAGCAGTTGCCAATGCGCAGGGTTGAGAACCAAGAAGGCCGGCACTGATGTCCACCTTCAAATCCCTGCACATCCTCAACTACCGGATCTGGTTCCTCGGCGCGCTGGTTTCCAACATCGGAACCTGGATGCAGCGGACGGCCCAGGACTGGCTGGTGTTTGACCACCTCACCGATCACGACGCCGGGGCCATGGGCATCACCATGGCGCTGCAGCTGGGGCCGCAGCTCTTCCTGGCGCCGGTCGCCGGCCTCGTGGCGGACCGGTACAGCCGCCGGCAGCTGCTCATCATCACCCAGTCAATGATGGCCCTCCTGAGCACCGGCCTGGGCATCCTCGTGGTGCTCGGCGCCGGCCAGCTGTGGCACGTCTACGGCTTCGCCCTGCTGCTGGGCATGGTCTCCGCCCTCGATGCCCCGGTGCGGCAGACCTTTGTTTCTGAACTGGTGCGGGACGACTACCTGCCCAACGCCGTGGCCCTGAACAGCGCCTCGTTCAATGTCGCCCGGATGATCGGGCCCGCCGTGGCCGGCGTCCTCACCGTAGCGGTAGGTCCCGGCTGGGTGTTCCTGATCAACACCTTCACGTTCCTGGCCATGCTTCTGAGCCTGTGGAAGATCCCCGCCGCGTCACTGCGCCAGCTTCCCCGGGCGGCTCCGGGTAAGGGCCGAATCCGGGAGGGGCTGCGCTATGTGCGGTTCCGGCCGGACATCGTGGTGGTCCTGGTGGCCGTGTTCATTGTGGGAACACTCGGCCTTAACTTCGTGCTGTTTATCGCCGCGATGGTGGGCACGGAATTCGGGCTGGACGCCAGCGCGTTCGGGCTCATGAATTCCATCATGGCCATCGGTTCCGTGGCAGGCGCGCTGCTCTCCGCCGGCCGCGGCAAGCCCCGCTTGCGGATGATCTTCGGCGCCGCGGCCGCCTTTGGGGTGACCTCGGGACTGGCCGCGCTTGCCCCGGACTACTTCTGGTTCGGCGTGGCGCTGGTGCCGGTGGGCCTGTTCGCAATCACCATGATGACCAGTGCCAACGGCTACGTCCAGACCACCACCGATCCCGTGATGCGGGGCAGGGTCATGGCCCTGTATATGGCCATCTTTATGGGCGGCACACCCATCGGCGCCCCGTTGGTGGGATGGGTGGCCAACGTCGCCGGCCCCCGGTGGTCGCTTTCCGTCGCGGCCGCCTCCGGGATCATCGCCGCCGTGATCGGAATGATCTGGATCATCCGCGCCCAGCGGCTCCGGCTCACCTTCAACCGGCGGGCCTGCGGCCTCCGGTACTTCGGCGTCGTCTCCCACCTGGGCGTCCAACAACCGGGGGACAACGCAAACGGCGCCGCCCGGGACGAAAACCCGGACGACGCCGTCGGACGCTGACAACCGGCGGCACCACAAGACAGCGCGAACGGACACTTGGGGCCCTGGTTCCTGGGCCCCAAGTGTCCGTTCGCGCGGGTGCGCTACTTGCGCAGCTCGCCCACCACATAGTCGATGCTTGCCAGCAGCGCGGAGACGTCAGCCGGCTCGATGGCAACAAACGTGGCGATCCGGAGCTGGTTGCGGCCCAGCTTGCGGTACGGCTCGGTGTCCACGACCCCGTTGGCGCGGAGCACCTTGGCGATCGCGGCGGCGTCGATCGAGTCGTCGAAGTCGATGGTGGCGATGACGTTGGAACGGTCCTCCGCCTTGGCCACGAACGGCGTGGCGTACTCGGAGGCCTCGGCCCAGGAGTAGATCCGGCCGGCGGAGTCAGCGGTGCGGGCGGACGCGAAGTCCAGGCCGCCGTTGGCGTTCAGCCACTGCACCTGCGCGTCGAGGGTCACCAGGGTGGAGAGCGACGGCGTGTTGTACGTCTGGTTCAGCTTGGAGTTGTCAATGGCGGTCTGGAGGTCCAGGAAATCGGGGATCCAGCGACCACTGGCCTTGACCCGGGCGGCGCGTTCCAGCGCGGCGGGGGAGAAGAGCCCCAGCCACAGGCCGCCGTCGGACGCGAAGTTTTTCTGCGGGGCGAAGTAGTAGACATCGGCCTCGGAGACGTCCACGTCCAGGCCCCCGGCTGCGGAGGTGGCGTCCACCAGGACCAGGGAACCGGCGTCGGCGCCCGCGACGCGCTTGACCGGAGCCGCGACACCCGTGGAGGTTTCGTTCTGCGGCCAGGCATAGACATCCACGCCAGCCTCGGCGGCCGATACCGGGCGCGTGCCGGGCTCGGACTTGATGATGGAGGAGGCGTCCAGGAACGGGGCCTTGTTGGTGGCTGAGGCGAATTTGGAGCCGAACTCGCCGAAGGACAGGTGCTGGGCCTTCTTTTCCACCAGGCCGAAGCTGGCGACGTCCCAGAAAGCGGTGGAGCCGCCGACGCCGAGGACCACTTCGTAGCCTTCGGGGGCGCGGAAGAACTGGCTGAGGCCTTCACGGACGGAGCCCACGAGGTTCTTGACCGGAGCCTGGCGGTGGGAGGTGCCCAGGATGGTCTTGGACGCCGCTGAGAGCGCTTCGAGCTGCTCCGGCCTGACCTTGGAGGGTCCTGCGCCGAACCGTCCATCCTTTGGCAGGAGGTCGGCGGGAATAGTGATGCTGGTTTCGCTCACGGGGGCTCCAATTTCGGCATGGACGTGGCTCACGTCCGGGCGGTGGGGTGGCCGGTAGTCGGCGGTGACTGCATAAGGACCTCCTTTATTCTGCCTGAACCCTCGATTGGGCGGGGAACCGGGGCCGTCATAGTCCGGCCAATGAGACCGTTTGTCCCCGCCCGGGCATTATCCAGACAAATTCAAAATAGGCTAAGCTTTTTAGCGGACCTCGCCGCTGAGCGGGACGCGATACGGTGGGACAACGCAAGGTACTGCGCTCGAGGAGCTGAGCTGGATGACGGATCTGATCGATACTACGGAGATGTATCTTCGGACCATTTTGGAGCTTGAAGAAGAGAACATCGTTGCTCTTCGCGCACGCATCGCCGAACGGCTGCGGCATTCCGGACCCACGGTGTCCCAAACCATCGGCCGAATGGAACGGGACGGACTGGTCGTGGTCTCCGGAGACCGTCACCTGGAGCTCACGGAAGCCGGGCGGAAACGCGCTACGGAAGTGATGCGCAAGCACAGGCTCGCGGAACGGCTCCTGGCGGATGTGATTGGCCTGGACTGGGCCTATGTCCACGATGAAGCGTGCCGCTGGGAACACGTGATGAGTGAACGCGTTGAGCAGCGCATCTACGAGTTACTTAACCACCCCACCGAGTCTCCATACGGCAACCCCATCCCCGGACTGGCTGCCCTGGGCGGACCCGCGCCTGCGCTGCCCGACGCCGGTGTGATTAATCTCCTTGATGCGATGCAGGGCTACGGGCCGGCGTCGAACGTGACGGTCAGCCGGCTGGCTGAACCCATCCAGGTGGAACCTGAGCTGCTGGTCCAGCTGGACGAAGGCGGGATCAGGCCCGGTGCCTCGGTGTCCTTGGAGCGCGTGGGGGAGTACATTTCCGTGCGGGTTCCGGGAATCGAAGGGGCGCTCGAGCTGCCCCCGGAAGTGGCATCCCACGTCTTCGTTTCCGTCCGCTGACGGGACGGCGGTCCGCCGTGTGGGGCCGCGCCATAGCGCAGTGACCCAGGTTCCGCAAAGATAACGGAATTGTTACTGTCCAAGTTAATCACCTATAGTTGTAACTCAGCGTCGATACAAAAGCGTTACCTGATCCGGAGCCGAGCTCTGCCAGCGGATCAGGTGCATCAGTCACCAACTGGCAGAGGCGGGGGAACCACAACCGGCAGTCGTAAGACTGCCTTGGGGTGAAGTCCGTCAGCAGCAAGCCTCTTCCAGCGAAGGATCCTCACGGGATATCTCTGCGCCAAGTGCTTGTCACGGCGGACCGGGTCTTTGAACTCTCTGACCCGAATCCGACAGCTAACTTCGCAGGCTATCCAGAGAGGAACATTCTTGACCACGCAATACTCCAGGGGCCGCCGTCGCGCGGTGGGTCCCGCCTCGGCGCCCAGAGTGGCCGAGGATTTCACCGCGGAGAGGCCCCGCGACCCACAGCGGGACGCCCGCCGCCGCCGGGGACCCTTCCGGCAGATGACGGATTTCGCCGCCGCCAGTGGCCTCGGCCAGAAGGCCGGCATCGCCTTGGCAGCAACAGGCCTAGCACTTACCGTGACGGTTCCTGTGACCGGCCCCGTGATGGCCACTCCGGCACCCGGCCAGGCCGCATCGGCCGTTTCCGCTGCTCCGCAGCCCGAAGTTACCGCCGAAGCCGCCGCCCAAATTGATTTCAGCCGCTCGTCCGTGGTTACCCAGGGTGATCCCGACGGCAAACTGAAGCAGCTGCTGAGCGCACAGTCCGCGGGATCCATTACCCGTGCGGCCTCTGCCGGAAGCCTCGGCTCGCCGCTAGCCCAGCTGGTTACAGTCTCTCCGTTCGGATTCCGGGTCAGCCCCATTACCGGCGGCTCCGGCGATTTCCACCGTGGCCAGGACTTCGTGGCACAGTGCGGAACCTCTGTCCTGGCTGCCGCCAGCGGCACCGTGACCTTCGCCGGCTGGCACCAGTACGGCGGCGGGAACCGCGTTGTGGTGGATCACGGCAATGGCCTTGAAACCACCTACAACCACCTCTCCTCCGCCAGCGTCAAGGTAGGCCAGACGGTCAGCCGCGGCGATTTGGTTGCCCTGAGCGGCACCACGGGCGCGTCCACGGGCTGCCACCTCCACTTCGAGGTCCAGGTCAATGGCGAAGTCGTTGACCCCACGGGCTGGCTCTGACCAAATGATGGCCAACTCTCGAATCGCAGTGACGTGCCGTGACCTGAATGTGACATTGGCTCGGAACTCCTGTAACGTCTAAAGCGCGTCAACTTTTCCGAAGTTGACGTTCTTGAGTGGATTGCCTAGCTCTGCCACCGCTCAAGGTCCGTTCGCATGACATCGTCTGGCAGGGGCGGGGGAACCAATTTTGGTCTTCGATTCTGAAGGCCTTGGGGTTAAGTCGCAAAGCTTCCACTGTGAAGCAGCGCGGCCGGGTGACTCCCATCCGAATCCGACAGCTCACCTCGCAGGCATTGGGAGAGGCTACCTTCGTGTCTTCACGCCATACTTCTGCGCGTCACCGCGCACAACCGGTTCGCACTAACCCCTTGGGCTCCGTGTCCAAGGCCGTCAGTGCCAATGCCGGGACCGTAGGTCGCCAGGCTGCTGTTATCGCAGCTGCATCAGGTCTGATCCTGAGCATGGGGCTTCCGGCCAACGCCGCGGACACCACCGCCGGCGTTTCCGCCTCCACCGAGTCCGGTTCTGCGCAGACGGCACTTGCCGTAACTGCCGCGCCCACGGCTACCGTTTCCTTCGAACGCCCCGTCATCAAGACGACGCCGGCGCCGAAGGTTGAGACGGTCCGTGCGCAGTCCACGGCCTCCGAAGCCGGGGCTCAGGGTGCTGCCGCAACCGAGGCCGCGGCCTCCAAGCTCGCTGACACTGTCTCCTCCGCTGCCGCTTCGGGTCTGGCAGCACTTGCCTACACCGGTATCGGCAACCCCTACCTCTGGGGCGGCACCACTCCCAATGGCTGGGACTGCTCAGGCTTCACGCAATGGGTCTACGCCCAGGCTGGCATCAGCATTCCCCGCACCAATGCCTGGACGGCCATGCGGCCCACCGCCACACCGGCCACCGGTGACCTGGTCATGCAGAATGGCGGCGCCCACGTTGGCATTTACGTCGGCAACGGCATGATGATCAGCGCACTGAACCCGTCACAGGGCACGCTGCTCCACTCCGTGGCATCAACAGGCTCCTCCGCGTTCTTCACAATGGCCCCGTAGTTCCTGCAGTCCAGTAGTTGCTGCAGCCCAGTAGTTGCTGCAGCTTGGCTGCCGGAACCGTTTCTTCGCGAGAAACTCTTCGCTAAATCCCCGTTCGGGGCGTGCCGGCGTACCCCCAAGATGCCGGCGCGTCCAAAGCCCTTAGGCTGCCTACGCGGTCCTGAGGAAAACGAAAGAGAGAAAATTAATGACTACACGTGCAACTGTTGCACGGCACCGCGCCGAGGTCGCCAAGACCAACTCGCTGGCTGTCATTGCCAAGGCTGTCGGCGACAACGCCGGCGGCATGGGCCGTCAGGCTGCGGTTATCGCTGCTGCTTCCGGCCTTGTCCTGACCAGTGGTATCGCTGCGAACGCGGCTGACACCGGCGTCCAGCGTGAAGCTGCGTCCGCTTCGAACCTTGAGGCTGAGGTTTCCGCCCCGGCCATCATTTCGGCTGCTTCCACCATTGCCATCTCCTACGAGAAGCCCGCAGTGACCACCACGCCGGCTCCCATTGAGGCTCCCGCCCCTGTTGTTGAAGCTCCGGCTCCGGCTCCGGCCAAGGCCGCGGCCACCCTCACGGTAGCGTCGGCAACTCCGGCCGCTCCGAAGGCGCCGGTCTCCGCCAGCGGCAAGGGCCAGGCCATCCTGTCCGCAGCCTATGCACAGCTCGGCGTCAGCCAGGACTGCACCATGCTGGTCACCAACTCGCTGGCTGCCGTGGGGATCAACTTCCGCGACTGGCCTGCAGGCTACCTGTCCCTCGGTCAGACCGTCAGCGCCGCCGAGGCCCAGCCCGGCGATCTGTTGTACTACGCCGACGGCGGCGCGGGCGTTGCCCACATTGCCGTCTACGCTGGCAACGGCCAGGCCGTGCACGGGGGCTACAACGGCAACCAGACCGTTGTGTTCAGCGCCAATGTCGGCTCCGGCCCCGTTTACATCCGCGTGTCCTAGCACCAGAGTCAGCATTCGAAGGACCCTCGCTTCACGGCGGGGGTCCTTCGCTGTCTGCGGGCTGCTGCCCTGATCCGGAGAGATGCACGAATCCGACACGTGACGGCGGCCGCTTCTGCGATTAGCTGATCCCGGGATTCTTTGTTTACTCTTGTGGTGTCGATCCATAGCCCGGATATGCCGGGGGCAGCCGGCCCTCGTGCCCCTGACGGGTGCGGCCACAAAGAGGTACGTGCATGCGCACTCTCGTTCTGAATGCTGGATATGAACCGCTGGCGGTAGTCACCTTCCGCCGGGCGCTGGTGCTTGTGCTCACGGGCAAGGCCAGTGTCATTGCCGAGGGCGATGATCCTGTGGTGGGACCGCAGGAGATCCTGGGCCGCCCGTCCGTGATTCTCCTGAACCGCTACATCCGCCCCAGATACAACCAGAGCACCGCAGTCAGCCGCCGCGGAGTCCTGCGGCGGGACGGCCACCGCTGCGCGTATTGCGGCAAGGGTGCCCACACCATCGACCATGTGCAGCCCAAATCACGTGGCGGCGCCGACTCCTGGGAGAACCTGGTGGCCGCGTGCCTCCGCTGCAACAACACCAAGGGTGACCACACGCCGGCTGAAATGGGCTGGAAGCTCAGGTTTGATCCGGAACCGCCGCATGGCACCATCTGGCAGATCAAGGAACTTGAGAAGCCCACGCCGGCTTGGGATCCGTTCCTGCTGCCTGAACGGGCCGCCTGAATCCAGTCGCTCCGCAAGTCCAGCCCGCGCAGTATTCCAGCCCGCGCGGTTAAGCTGGGAGGGTGGACGCTGACCCCCTCGACTTCGATGCCGTCATCCTCGCCGGCGGCCGTTCGTCGCGGCTCGGTGGCGTGCCCAAGCAGAGTCTCACGTACGACGGCGCCTCCCTCTTGTGCCGCTCCGCCGCCGCTGCGAGGGGAGCCCGGGCCGCCGTCGTGGTTGGTCCGGACACCGGGGAGGTGCCGGCCGGCGAAATCCCTGCCGGATTTCTCCGCTGCCGCGAAGAACCCCCCTTTAGCGGACCGGGGGCGGCCATCGCGGCCGGGCTCGCGGCCCTGGCCGCTGCGGGTGGCAGCCGCCCCGGGCTGACGCTGGTGCTGGCCTGCGACATGCCCAACGTAGGGCAGGCGGTGGCGGTGCTGAAGGCTACTTTGCGTGCGCGAGGACCCACCGCCGGAGCGCCCACGGGACCGGACGGCGTAGTGGCCGTCTCGGAGGATGGCCGCCGTCAGCCGTTGGTCGGTTTTTATAGCACGGCCGCGCTACAACGTTCCGTGGCGGAACTGGAAAGCACAGGACGCTTAATCAACGGGTCGGTGAGGGCACTCCTTGCTAGTCTGGACGTGCAGCTTGTCGCCGTTCCGGCCGGCTCCACGGCAGACGTGGACACCTGGGACGATGCCGCCGCACTTGGAGTGGCCGGCCCGGATCCCCTAATCGGGCTCCGGGGCAACACTGCCGCAGACGATTTGGGAGGCAGAGCGTGAAAAGCCAGGACGAGACGCTGGAAGAATGGTGCAGGTCCTTGCTCCAGGCGTATGAACTGGAGGACGTCCAGATCGACGTCAACACCATCCTGTCGCTGGCCGGCGTGGCAGCCCACTCAGTGGTCCGCCCCGCCGCCCCGCTCACCACCTTTATTGCCGGTTTCGCCGCCGGCCTGGCTGCGGGATCGGGGCAGGCCACCAACGCCGCCGCCATGACCGCTGCCATGGACCGTGCCCGCACCCTGGCTGCTGACTATGACGCCGAATCCGCCGGGACCCCCGTCGAATGAATCCCGTTCAGTGACCGCCGCCCCCGGCGACGCATCCGAAAATCCCGAGCAGCAGACAGCCCCGGCAAAGCACCTTGCCCATACCTGGGATGAGGCGCGCAGGGCCGCTTTTGATATCGCCACGCCGATTCCGCCGGGCCGGGTTCCCCTGGGCCAAGCCCTGGGCAGGGTCCTGGCCGGCGACATCACTGCGTTGCACGACATGCCGCACTACGCGTCGTCTGCGATGGACGGATGGGCCGTCAACGGCAGCGGTCCGTGGATCGTGGCAGAGGCAGGCCAGCGGCTGGCACCCCACCAGGCCAGCCCCATCGTCACCGGCGGACTGATCCCGCCCGGCGCCAAAGCGGTCCTGCGCAGCGAAAGCGCCGTGCTTGGAACGGACGACGACGGCCTGCCGCTCCTGATGACCGGCGGCGGCGCCCGCCCCGGCGAGCCCGGGAACGGCCAGCACATCAGGAAGGCCGGCGAGGAAGCCGCCGCGGGAGATGTGCTGGTCAAGGCCGGCGTAACACTGAACCCGGCCCATCTGGCGGTCGCAGCCCTGGCCGGGCACGATGACCTGCTGGTCCAGGGCAAGCCGGTGGTTAAGCTCCTGCTGACCGGCTCCGAAGTTGTGGCCCACGGGCTGCCGGTCCCCGGACAGGTCCGGGACACCTTCGGTCCGCAGCTCGCGGCCGTAGTGGAAATGCTTGGCGGTATTAACGGCGGCCAGGAGCGGATCGGCGATTCCTACGCTGAGTGGCTGGACGGCCTGGCCGACGTCCCGCCCGAGGTGCCGGACCCCTCCGCGCTGCCTGCCGACGTCGTGATCACCACCGGCGGTACTGGCGTCTCGGACACCGACCACCTCCGCCGGGCTGTGGCGGAACTGGGCGGGCGGCTGGTCATCGACGGCATCGCCATGCGCCCCGGCCATCCGGCTGTCCTGGCCGAGCTCCCCGACGGTCGCTTTGTCCTGGGGCTCCCCGGAAACCCGCTGGCCGCCATGATGGCACTGTCCACGGTGGGCGAACCGCTGCTGGCGGCGCTGGGCCACGGCACCATGCCGCCGGTGCAGGAGGTCCCGTGCGGGACCACCATTGAGCCTGAGCCGGGCCGGACCAGGCTGATGCCCTTCAGGCTGCTGTACGGGATGGCTTCACCGGCCAAGCACACGGGTCCCGGGATGATGCGCGGACTGGCGTCGGCGCACGGTGTGATGGTTGTTCCGCCGCATGGCGTGCAGCTGGGCGAACCAGTCCCGGCGTTCGCTTTGCCGTGGGGGCCGCCGGTGCCCGCGCCCGCGCACCCGGGTACCAAGCCCAAGGGCCGGCCCGCCGCTAAGCCGGCCACCCGGGCAGCTGGCAAGGACGCTGCGAAGCCTGCCGGTCCGGTGGACTGGAGTGCCCTGCTGGGGTAGGCGCCGTGCTGCGGAACCACGTACGCCACAGCCCGGCCAGTGGTGCAATGATGGACCTATGAACAGCGCCAGCCGGCAGGTCCGGAACGTCCACGGGGCCCTTCAAGACAGTCTGGCGGTTCGCTGATGGGGCGCGTGACGCAGCGCCGCAAGGTGCACAAGTATGTTTTGGATGGCTCGCCCAATGCCCTTGAGTTCCCGGTCCGCCACCGCGAGGACGTCCTCGCCGTCGAAGAGCCGCTGGAAATCCGGATCGGTGCACTGTCATTCTCGGTGACCATGCGGACGCCCGGGGACGACTTTGACCTGGTGGCCGGCTTCCTGGTGTCCGAGGGGATCATCTGGGCTCCGGAGCAGCTGGTGTCGTTGCGGTTCTGCGCCGGCGAGGACGAAGACGGCGTCCAGACGTTCAATGTGGTGGAAGCCCAGCTGCGGCCCGACGTCGAACTCCCTGCGAAGGGTCGGAACGTCTTCACGTCCAGCTCCTGCGGTATCTGCGGCACGGACTCGATCGAGGCAGTGCGCAAGTCCTCCCATTTCAGCCCGGCGGCGGATCCATTGACCGTGCCCGCCCATGTGCTGGCATCACTGCCCGGGCGGCTCCGCGAAGCGCAGGACGTTTTTGACGTCACCGGCGGAGTGCACGCCGCGGGCCTCTTCCGCATAACGGACGACGGCGGCGTGCAGCTTTTGTGCCTGCGCGAGGATGTGGGGCGCCACAACGCCGTGGACAAGGTAATTGGCTGGGCCCTGCGGGAGCGGTTGCTTCCACTAACCGGGCTGGTCCTGCAGGTCTCGGGCCGCGCATCGTTTGAACTCGTCCAGAAGGCAGCGTTGGCGGGCATTCCCGTACTGGCGGCGGTGAGTGCGCCGTCGAGCCTTGCTGTGGAGCTGGCGGAGGCCAGCGGCATGACCCTGGCAGGGTTCAGCCGGGGCACCAGCCTGAATATCTACGCCGGACAGGGCAGGATTACGCTGCCCGCCGCGCAGGTTCCGGAGCCGGTTCGCGGGGAGGACGCGGCCGAGTTAAGCGCGAACGCGCCGGGATAAAACGGCCCCAGCACCCTTCGGCGAAGATTTCCGGTGACGCTTGGCTATTGAGCTACTAGCCGGTAGATTTTATCCATCGATTGGACGCGTTTTGGTCCGGATTCGAGTACTCCAGTTCAAGCACCTAAGAGGGTTTACATTGCATGACGACCGCCGGATCACCGAAGTCCGCCTGGACCGGTTTGTCCGCGAGCGGATCATTCCCGCTGTTTACGCCCGCACTGTTCCGCTGAACCTGACCAGCTGGGATGCGCCCGGCGAACCGGTGTCCGTGATGGATGCACTGCGGAATCACTTCGAGCCGCAGGAACACGGTGCTGCCTGGGGCAAGCCGTGGGGGACCAAGTGGCTGCGCCTGCAGGGCGACGTCCCGGAGGCCTGGGGCACCGGCCCGGACACCGCCGTCGAAATCGTGGTGGACCTTGGCTTCATCAACGAAGCCCCCGGATTCCAGTGCGAGGGAATCGCCTGGCGCCCGGACGGCACCATCATCAAAGCTATTTCGCCCCGGAACCAGTACATTCCCCTGAAACTCCTGGGCAGCGGCATGTCCGTTGACTTCTACGTTGAAGCGGCCGCCAACCCGGACATGGCGCAGGGCTGGACCTTTGCCGCCACACCCTACGGGGACAAGGCAACAGCAGGCACGGCGCCGCAGTACCGGCTGGGCAGGATCGCCATCGCCGAACTCAACCAGACGGTCTGGGAACTCCAGCAGGACATCTGGACCCTCGCCGGGCTGATGCACGAGCTCCCCCCGGAGCAGCCGCGGCGCCATGAGATCCTCCGCGCGCTGGAGCGCATGATGGACCAGATGGATCCCGACGACGTCCCCGGCACCGCCGCAGCCGGGCGGGCAACCCTGGCCGAAGTTTTGTCCAGGCCCGCCTACGCTTCCGCCCATCAATTGGTGGCAACGGGTCACGCGCACATTGATTCGGCATGGCTCTGGCCGGTGCGCGAAACCATCCGCAAATGTGCCCGGACGTTCTCCAACGTGGTGGCGCTGATGGATGAGGATCCGGGCTTTGTGTTCTCCTGCTCCTCGGCTCAGCAGCTGGCCTGGATGAAGGAGTTCTACCCCGAGCTTTTCGGCCGGATCCGGGAAAAGGTCAAGGCCGGGCAGTTCGTCCCGGTGGGCGGCATGTGGGTTGAGTCGGACACCAATATGCCCGGCGGCGAGGCAATGGCCCGGCAATTCATTGAGGGCAAGAACTTCTTCCTCGACGAGTTCGGCGTCGAATGCCGCGAAGCGTGGCTCCCGGATTCCTTCGGCTACTCCGCGGCCCTGCCGCAGATCGTCAAGGCGGCGGGCAGCCGCTGGTTCCTCACGCAGAAGATCTCGTGGAACCAGGTCAACCGCATGCCGCACCATACCTTCAACTGGGAGGGCATCGACGGCACCCGGCTGTTCACGCACTTCCCGCCCGTTGACACCTACAACGCCGAGCTCAGCGGACGCGAACTGGCGCACGCCGAGCGGAACTTCCGCGACCACGGGCGCGGCAACACCTCGCTCGTCCCGTTCGGCTACGGCGACGGAGGAGGCGGGCCTACGCGGGAAATGCTGGCTGCCGCCAGCCGCACCGCCGACCTCGAAGGCTCGCCCAAGATCCGCGTGGGTTCCGCCGAGAGTTTCTTTACCCAGGCGGAGGAAGAGTATTCCTCCCTGCCTGTCTGGGTGGGGGAGATGTACCTGGAACTCCACCGCGGCACGTACACCAGCCAGGCGCAGACCAAACGCGGCAACCGGCGCAGCGAACACCTGCTCCGCGAGGCCGAACTCTGGTGCGCCACGGCTGCTGTCCGCGGCGCCGGCTCCTTCGAGAACCCGGCGGCGGAGCTGAAGCGGCTCTGGCGGCTGGTGCTCCTGCAGCAGTTCCACGACATCCTGCCCGGCAGCTCCATCGCCTGGGTCCACCAGGACGCGGAACGTAATTACGCCGCGATCAGTGCCAGCCTCGAAAACCTCATAGCGCAGGCAGCGGCCGCGCTCCTCGGCGAGGGGTCGCGGACCTTCCTGCTCAACGCCGCACCGCACGCGCGCAACGGCGTTCCTGCCTTGGCTGCCGCAGAGCTTTCGCCGACCGGCCAGCCGGTCCAGGCGACCGCTCTGGATGGCGGTTACGTGCTGGACAACGGCATCATCCGGGCCGTCCTGGATGCGGATGGCCTGCTGGCCTCCCTCGCCGACTACGCCACGGGACGCGAAGCCATCGCTCCCGGAGCGCGCGGCAACCTGCTGGAACTGCACCGGGACACGCCCAACGAGTGGGACGCCTGGGACATCGATGAGTTCTACCGCCGCAACGTCACCGCCCTCACGGCGGCCCAGGCCATTCGGGTGGAGCACACCGGAACCAGTGCCGTTGTGGTGGTGGACCGGGTCGCCGGCTCGTCACCGCTCACCCAGCGGATCACGCTGGACGCCGGCAGCGGCTCCCTCACCATCACCATAGCCGTTGAGTGGCAGGAGAGCGAGAAGCTGCTCAAGCTGGGCTTCCCGCTGGACGTCAGGGCGGACCGATCCGCCTCGGAGACCCAGTTCGGCCATGTCTTCCGCCCCACCCATGTCAACACCTCGTGGGAGGCCGCCAAGTTCGAGATCTGCGCGCACCGCTGGATCCACGTGGCCGAGCCCGGCTACGGCGTCGCTATTTCCAATGCGGCCACCTACGGGCACGATGTCACCAGGAGCGTGCGGGATTCCGACGGCGGGACCACCACCTCGGTGCGTCTCTCCCTGTTGCGGGCACCGAAGTTCCCGGACCCGACGGCGGACCGGGGGCACCAGGAAATGACCGTGACCATCCGCCCCGGAGCCGGGATCGCCGACGCTGTGGAGGAGGGGTACCGCACCAACCTTGCACCCCGGCTGGTGAAGGGCGCCCGCGGCGTGGAGCCGCTGTTCTCCGTGGACAACCCGGCCCTGGTCATCGAGGCGGTCAAGCTTGCCGAGGACGGTTCGGGTGATGTTGTGGTCCGTCTTTATGAGTCCCTGGGGCAGCGGTCCGCCGGCGTGCTCACGGCCAACTTCCCGGTCACGGCCGTCCAGGTCACGGACCTGCTGGAGCGCGCCACCGACGCGCCGGGCGTCAGCACTGCCGCAGCAGAGCAGTCGGTGGAGCTTTCGCTGCGCCCGTTCCAGCTGGTGACGCTGAGGTTCGCGCGCTAGGTGCGGCATGGATGCCAGCCGCGGTCAGCGGGCGGGTCAGAAATGGGCCTGGCCGTTTAATGGCTGAGTGGTGGCGGTCCCCAACGGCCCGCCACCACTCATCCCCCCAAAGAGTGCGAAGACTCAACAGGCCCGGCGTCCAGGAATCTATCCCCGTTCGTGAACACCGGCACCTGACTTCACACATTCATGATTGTGCCACGTCTAATGATTTTGTGAAAGCGTGAAGGCTACTTTGCAGTAGAAGTCCTTGGCCGAGTGCCGCCCCGCCCGTGCCGGAGCCTTGCCACCGCGATCAAAGCCAGGCCAACGACAAAGCAAAGAATTGCGGTGTAGTTGATCAGGAACGTCGCTGCTCCCCAGTTGGGCGGATAGAAGGGGAAGAGCAGCGATAGCGTGATGGCCACCGAGCCTGTGCCCAGCAGGAAGGCGGCGATGCGAACCAGGGTGGGCAGCGTGCTGTGGACCGCACGCACCATGGCCGGCAGCAGGACCAGCGAAACGTAGGCCGGATAGGCGCGGCCAGCGGCCCCGTAGTACTGGACCAGGTCCCGGTCTTTGTCATCCTGGCCTGCCACGGCAACCAATCCCACGGATGAGCCGCCAGTGTCCATCATCAGGAACACCACAAGCACGGTCAGGGAGGTCAGGCCCATGACGGCCATCCCGATCCGTCCGGTGAGCAGCTGGTGGGCGTCGTCGGCGCCAAAGCCCCGGGTGACGCGGATGCCCACGAAGAAAATAGCGGCGAAGATGACAAAGCGGAGCAGGAGGTTGGCCAAGTTAACCCCGCCGAGCGCCTGGTCGATGGCAAGGTATGGCGCCCGGATGCTGAGCAGGGTGGCGAGCGTCATCAGCGCAAAGATGTAGAAGAGCGTCCTGTTCTTCCCCCGCACGGCACTGGGAACGCGCGCAATGGCCACCAGGCCGCAGACAGTCAGCGTGGACCACTGCAGGATTTCGATCATCCCAGGTTCTCCCAGATATTTTCAGTTTTCTCGTGGTCATGTTCCTGCCGGCGGAGGGCCCTGCCGACAGTCTGCAGCCGGTCACCGGCCAAGGTGGTCAGCTCGCCGTCGGACAGGCTGTCCAGGGCGGCCTGCCGGGCTCCGGGAGGCCAGCCGGCCTCCGCCTCCGTGACCAGCCCGGTGGCCACCAGACCGCTGGCCGGGGCGACGCCGGCCGCAAGGGACGTGGCAACCGCCAGTTCCGGAGCCAGCCGGTTTGCGGTCAGTTGTGCCGAATAGTTCTGCGGAGCGATTCCGGTGGCGGCGGAGACCCGGTGCCGCAGCTCGCCGTCGTCGATGGCCTCCACCCAGTTCTTGACTGAGGTGGCGTGCGGGGCCGGCTCCAACGCCGGCGAACCGGCCGCCGCTGCAGCCGCCGGCACGCCGCCTGGGTCCGCGGCGGAACGGGCCAGAACTGCCCGCAGGAGGTCCGGGGTGGAGATCTGGCTGACCAGTTCGGACCTGCTGGGCGGGCGCGTGTCCGTGAGCTGGCTGTACGCGTCGAACGCCGCCAGCGCTGAAACGGGATTGACGTTGTACGCCCGGCTGATGCTCACCACCGTAGTCTCTGCCACCTTGCCCCGGACGAGCTGCTGGGCCAGGGTGGTCCGCTTGATGCCTGACACGCGGCAGATGTCAGATGCGCTCGTCTCGGGGGCGATGCCGTGCAGCCAGCGCTGGAACGCCTTGGCAGATATAGGCATAAGCAGCTCTCTGCAGAACGGATGGTTAACGGTGATTTTAGCCTGACGTCAGCGGGCAGTTTGGTGCGGCGTGCTGAGTCGACTATGCTTGATGGTCGAGCCCGTTGGTCCGTACACCCCCCAAGTCCGGACCTGCGGGCTCTTTAGTGCCCCGGCACTTTTCGGGGCGGCACATTGCGGATTCACCGCAGTTTCGGGCCGATTCAGGCGGGCTCCTCCGGCCGGGCGGCGGCGAGAGGATGGACCAACCTATGACTGCAACCCTTGTTGCCAAAGATCTTTCCGGCGGCCACGACCACCGGACGCTGTTCGCCAAACTTTCCCTCACGGTGGCCCCCGGCGACGTGGTGGGTGTGGTGGGCGCCAACGGCGCCGGCAAGTCCACCCTGCTGCGCCTGCTGGCCGGCGTGGACCAGCCCCAGGGCGGCAGCGTCAGCCTCGCCCCCGCCGATGCCTTTGTGGGCTTGCTGCCCCAGGAACACGAGCGCGTCGCCGGCGAGACCGTGGCTGGCTACATCGCCCGCAGGACCGGCTGCGCCCAGGCCACCGTGGAGATGGAGTCCACCGCGGAGGCCTTGGGCTCCGGCGCACCGGGAGCCGATGACGCCTACTCGCTGGCCTTTGACCGCTGGATGGCGTCAGGCGCGGCAGACCTCGACGAACGCATCCCGCCCGTCCTGGCCGACCTCGGCCTGGACACCGGAGCGGACGCTCCCATGACCGGGCTCTCCGGCGGCCAGGCCGCCCGCGTGGCCCTCGCTGCGCTCCTGCTCAGCCGGTTCGATGTTGTGCTGCTGGACGAGCCCACCAACGACCTTGACCTCGCCGGCCTGGCCAAACTGGAAGCCTTTGTCCAGGGCCTGCGCGGCGGTGTGGTGCTGGTGTCCCATGACCGCGAGTTCCTGGCCCGCTGTGTCACCACCATCGTGGAACTGGATCTGGCGCAGAATTCCGTGGCCGTGTACGACGGCGGCTACGAGGCCTTCCTCGAGGAGCGCGCCGTGGCGCGGCGCCACGCAAGGGAAAAGTTCGAGGAGTTCGCCTCCACCAAGGCAGACCTGGTCTCCCGCGCCCGGACCCAGCGCGAGTGGAGCTCCCAAGGCGTGCGGAACGCCATGAAAAAGAGCCCGGACAACGACAAAATCCGCCGCGCCGCCAGCACCGAGTCATCGGAAAAGCAGGCGCAGAAGGTCCGGCAGATGGAATCCAGGATTGCCCGGCTGGACGTGGTGGAGGAGCCGCGGAAGGAATGGCAGCTGCAGTTCACCATTGGCCAGGCGCCCCGGTCCAGTGCGGTGGTGGCCACCTTGCGTGACGCCGTCGTGAAGCAGGGAAGCTTCACGCTGGGCCCGGTGAACCTGCAGCTTAACGCGGGGGAGCGGATCGGCATCACCGGACCTAACGGAGCCGGCAAGTCGACGCTGCTGCGCCTGCTCCTGGGCGTGCAGGCGCCCGACGCCGGGAACGCCGCCATGGGCGCCTCGGTGGCCGTCGGCGAAATTGACCAGGCCCGCGGCCTGCTGGCCGGCCACCTCAACCTTGGCGACGCCGTCGAAGCCGTGCTCACGGACCTGAATCCGGCGGAGGTCCGCACGCTGCTGGCCAAGTTCGGGTTGAAGGCGGACCACACCACCCGCCCGGTGGATTCCCTGTCGCCGGGGGAACGCACCCGCGCGGCATTGGCGCTGCTGCAGGCACGCGGGGTGAACCTGCTGGTCCTGGACGAACCCACCAACCACCTGGACCTGCCCGCCATCGAGCAGTTGGAAGAGGCGCTGGGAAGTTATGAGGGCGCTTTGCTGTTAGTAACCCATGACCGGAGGCTGCTCGAGAACGTGCGGCTGGATGTACGGTGGAATGTGGACAACGGAACGGTAACAGAACTGATGGCAGACGCAACGGAGCAACAGCGATGAGCATGGACGGCGTCGCCTGGCACTCCCTGTACAACATCTCCCGGGCCAAGAACGGCTCCCGGCCTTTCTCCAAGGCCACCCTGAAACGGGTCCTGGGCTTCGCCCGCCCGCACCGGACAAAGCTGATCGCGTTTGTGGCGCTGTCCATTGTGATGGCGTTCCTGGCCGTGGCCACGCCGGTGCTGGCCGGCCAGGTGGTTGATGCCATCGTGGCCAAGGCGGGTACAGACGAAGTGATCCGGCTGGCGCTGCTGATCGCCGTGGTGGCCGTTGCCGAAGCCGGCCTGGGGCTCGTGAGCCGCTGGCTTTCGTCCAACATCGGCGAAGGCGTGATCGTGGACCTGCGCACCAGGGTCTTTGACCATGTGCAGAAGATGCCCATCGCATTCTTCACCCGGACCCGCACCGGCGCACTGGTCAGCCGCCTGAACAACGACGTCATCGGAGCGCAGTCCGCCTTCGCCGGCACGCTGTCCGGCGTGGTCAGCAACGTGGTGGCCCTGATCCTGACGCTGATCGTAATGCTCGGGACTTCCTGGCAGGTCACCGTGCTCGCCATGATCCTGCTGCCGATCTTCCTGATCCCTGCCCGCCGGATGGGCTCCAAGCTCGCGGACCTGCGGCGTGAGGCGGCAAACCACAACGCGGCCATGGGCACCCAGATGACCGAGCGCTTCTCCGCCCCGGGCGCCACGCTGGTGAAGCTCTTCGGCCGCCCGGACGAGGAATCCCGCGAGTTCGCGGTCCGCGCCGGCCGGGTCCGGGACATCGGCGTCCGCACGGCCATGCTGCAGTTCACCTTCGTCACCGCGCTGACGCTGGTGTCCGCGCTCGCCCTGGCCCTGGTCTACGGCCTGGGCGGATGGCTGGCCATCGGCGGTCAGCTCGCCGCGGGCGACGTTGTGGTGCTGGCACTGCTGCTCACCCGTCTCTACGCCCCGCTCACCGCCCTGTCCAACGCCCGCGTGGAAATCATGAGCGCGCTGGTCAGCTTCGAGCGGGTTTTCGAGATCCTGGACCTCAAGCCCCTGATCCAGCAGAAGCCCGACGCCGTGGCCATCCCGCCGGGAAACGTTTCGGTGGAGTTTGACGACGTTCGCTTCGCCTACCCCTCGGCGGACAAGGTCTCGCTGGCCTCGCTCGAGGAAGTGTCCACGCTGGACACCCGCGGCGGCGAAGAGGTGCTGCATGGCATCAGTTTCCGGGTGGAACCCGGGCAGACCGTCGCGCTGGTGGGTTCCTCCGGTGCCGGAAAGTCCACTATCGCGCAGCTGCTTTCCCGGCTGTACGACGTCGATTCCGGCGCCGTGCGGCTCGGCGGCACTCTGCCCGGCTCGGGGCTGGACGTCCGGGACGCCACCTTCGATTCCCTGCGGGACACGTTGGGGATGGTCACCCAGGACGGACACCTCTTCCACGAATCCATTGCCTCCAACCTCAGGCTCGCACGGCCGGACGCCACTGAAGAGGACATGTGGGACGCCATCCGGCAGGCCCGCCTTGAGACCATGATCCGGTCCCTGCCCGACGGCCTGGACACGGTGGTGGGGGAGCGCGGTTACCGGCTCTCCGGCGGTGAACGCCAGCGGCTCACCATCGCACGGCTGCTGATTTCCCAGCCCCGGGTGGTCATCCTCGACGAGGCCACCGCCGCACTCGACTCCACCAACGAAGCCGCCGTGCAGGCGGCCCTGGGCGCCGCGCTCGAGGGGCGCACCGCCGTCGTGATTGCCCACCGGCTGTCCACCATCCGTGCCGCCGACGTCATCCTGGTGGTCGAGGACGGGCGGATCGTGGAACGCGGCAACCATACCGATCTGCTCGCGGCCGAGGGCCGGTACGCCGAGCTCTACCAGACGCAGTTCGCCGAAGCCACGGCCGTGGCAGCGGAAGCCGTTCCGGAGTACTAGGGCTCAGCCTTCCCCAACTGGGTAGCGCTAAGTGTCGTTTTGAGCCCTCAAAACGACACTTAGCGCTACCTACTTGGGGCCGGGGCGCAGGGTGGGCAGGGTGGCCAGTTCGGGCAGGATGTGGTCCGTCAGGAGCGGGGCCAGGTCCGCAGGCGGCGGCGCGCCCCGGTCCAGCGCCGCCAGGTCCAGCCAGCGGATCTCGGCGATCTCAGCCGACGGGTGCGCGGTCCAGGTTCCGGGTGCGGTAAACACCGTGGCTTCGATGTCCGTGGCGGCCTCGTTGGCGGCGTCGGCGATCCAGACGCCCATCAGTTCCAGTTCGCGCGGATCCACCACGATCCCCACTTCCTCCTGAAGTTCCCGCGCGGCGGCGTGGACGGCGCTTTCGCCGGCTTCGGGTTTGCCTCCCGGGTGCATAAACATGCTGGTGCCGCGCTTGCGGACGGTCAGGAGCCGGCCGGCGTCATCGAAGACACAGACGGCGGAGACAACAATGCGGGCTTTCACGGTTCCGAGCCTAGCGTGTTCAGTCTCGCCGCTTCAGACCTGCCGCTTCAGACCTGCCGCCTCAGACCTGCCGCTTCAGGGCGGACGTCAGCAGCAGGTCCTTGCGCGGGCCGGTCACATCCCACGTGTAACTGAACGTGTCAGGGCCTTCGTAGGTGTAGGCCACGCGGTACGTATCGGGATCGCACCAGTGTTGGTCCAGATTGGCCTCCGGGCTGAAGCTCACCCGGTGGAAGGGCCGCCCGTCGGCAAAAAACACGTCCAGGGCGTCCGGCCGGTCGGCGGGTTTCAGGACGTATTCACGCGAGGCAGGGCCGGTAAAGGTGGGCCAGCGCATGGTGCCTTCTTCACGGAAGGCCAGGCCGCCGTCGTCCGCGGGGGAAAAATGTACGACGCCGGAAAAGGTTCCGTGGGTGCCGGTGGACCGGTCCAGCAGCTGCCGTTCGACGGCCCAGTTTCCCTGAACGGGCAAGTTCCCGGCCTGCGAGGGGCCGAGCAGGTAGGCGCGGAGGTCGAACTCCGGGGAAGGAAGATTCAAGTGCCCTCGATTGGAATCGAACCAACGACACCGGCTTTAGGAGAGCCGTGCTCTATCCACTGAGCTACGAGGGCGCGTGTCCGCTGGTCCGGCAGGGCCGGTCCGTCCGGACACGGATACAAGCATACAAGGTGGTGGGCCGTACTACGCTCTTGGCATGAGATCAGCCCCGACGTCCGCCCCCGCCGTGGCATTCCTCCCGGACACCGCCTCCACCCGCCAGTACATCGGCGCCTGGTCCGTCCTGAGTGTCCTGCAGTATTTTGTGGCGGAAGCGGCCGTGATCGGTGCCTGGGGCGGGCCGCAGCCCTACGACCGCCGGACCGGATACATCAGCGACCTCGGCGCGCTTCACTGCGGGATCTACGACGGACGCGATGTGTGTTCGCCGCTGCATTGGCTGATGAACGCCTCCTTTGTGGTCCAGGGGCTGGGCATGCTGCTCGGTGCGCTGCTGCTGGGTTCCGGGCTGCTCTGTGTGGCGGCAAGGGCCGGCGCACGGGTCCAGCCGGGGCGCCGGAAACCCTGGCAGGCGGCGGTTGCCGTGCGGGTCCTGACCGGTGCTGCCGGTGCGGGGACCATGATCGTGGGCCTGGTGCCGGAGGACGTCGGCTCCGGCTGGCACTTTGTCGGGGCGTTGATGTACTTCCTGGCCGGCGCGCTGGCGTTGCTGCTGCTGGGGGTGTTATGGCTGCGGCAGACTCCGCTGGGGTGGTTCGTGCTGGTGTGCGGGCTGGTGTCCCTCGCCGCGCTGGTCACAGGCGGACTGACAGGCCTGGATGTTCCGGAGCCCGGCACCCTGGAGCGGCTGATGGGTTATCCGGTCACCGTGGGCGTGGCAGCAGCCGGCCTGGTAATCGCCCAACGTGTGCACCGGCACCGCAAGGAGGAGCGCGCCCGGGTTACTGGGTCGGCGCGGGCCTAGCCGGCTTTCGCAGGCTTCTTGCGCAGGAACACAGCCGCTGCCCCGGCCAGCAGGCTGACGACGAACAGCACCCACCCGGCAATGGTGAGTGCGGACGCCAAGGCGACCTGGCCGGCGTCGGCCGTTTCCGATCCCAGTGCGGCGTCGATGGCGACATTGCCCCAAAGCCGGACCACCACAAACAGCAGCGGGAGGGCCCAGAGTGCCCAGCGGAGGGACTTCCTGGCGACGTTGGTCCCGATCAGGAGCAGCCAGGTGAAGCCGAAGATCAACGGGAAGAGCGTGCCGGCTGTCTTGTGGACGTAGTTGAGCTGGCCGCGGGCGTCGTTGTCCATGACGGCGTTCAGTTGGCCGACGTAGCCGGCGTCAAAGCCTCCCACGAGCGAGTCGGGCATGGCCAGGCCGCCGGAGAGCTGGGTGAGCTGCTGGAGCGTGAGCAGGTGGACGTACCAGAACAGGAACAGGCTGACCACGACGCCCGCGATGAGGATCAGGTTGGTGTTGCTCTGGGCCTTCTGCGGCGAACGGCTGGTGGAGGGGTTGATGACCGGCGGGAGGCTGTGCTGCGGAACAGCCGCCTTGGAGCCGTGCTTCTTGATCCGCTGCGCTGGGGTTTTGGCCATGGCACCATTATCCCGCCACCTAAACTGGGTCCATGACCACTGGCCGGCACAGCGCCCTTGAACTTGACCCCGCCCTGGACGACTATCAGCTGGCATCCGCGCTGGTGCGCGAAGCCGGGCAACTGGCGCTCCTGATGCGCATGGCCGGGCTGCAGTCCCAGCAGAAAACCTCCGTCTCCGACGTGGTGACCGCCGCGGACCACGCTGCGGAAGCCTACGTGCTGGGGCAGTTGCGGCGCTGCCGGCCGGAGGATGGCATCTTAGGGGAGGAGGGCGCCTCGGTGGCCGGAACCAGCGGCCGTACCTGGGTGGTCGACCCCGTGGATGGCACCTATAACTTCCTGCACGGATCCACATACTGGTGCTCGGCCCTCGCACTGAAGGACCCGTCCGATGTGCTGCTCGGCGCGATTTTCCAGCCGGAGGAGGACAAGCTCTGGCTGGGCGGAACGGCCCACGCGGCCACACTGAATGGCGAGGTACTGACCGCCTACCGTGACTCGGGCGCTGTCCAGGATGGCGGGGCGCGCAACGCAACCGCGCTCGCCGAACTCGGCGCAGCCACCTACATCCACCCCACCTGGCTGATGGATCCGCTCTGCGCCATGCCCTGGCACGCTGCGGCCACCTCCGCCGCGGCGCTGCGGATGTTCGGCTCCGGGTCCTGCGACCTGGGCCGGGTGGCCGATGGCCAGCTGGGATGCTGGTTCCAGCACAGCTGCCCGGAATGGGACTGGTTGCCGGGCAAGGCGATCGTCCGCGCCGCCGGCGGCGCCACGGACACGGTCCGGATCAACGGCCTGGACTGGTTTATGGCGGGAGGCACGACGGCGGTGCGGGAGTTGCGTGCGGCCCTTGAGTCGGGCTCCATCGCCTGAGTCCGGGCCGCCTTTTGCGCGCTTCCCGGGTGGGAGCACGGTGTTATCCACAGGCTGGACCTGACTGTCAGCCCCACCGCCTAGACTTGTAGGCACCATGGATATGTTGTTTGACCCGTACTCTGACGGACCGTTCAAGGCCGCCGCGCCAGCCTCCGCCCGCACCAAGTCGCGCCCGGAAGGCCTTGCCGCGGCCGCCGAATTCGGTGGCGGCGGGCCGGGCGGCGGCTCCGAACACGCAGCAGAACAGGGCGCCCAGCGCACGGGCGGCTGGGCCAACCAGCAGCCCTCTCATGACGGCAACGGCGAGCCGGCCCACCACCGGCCCAACGCCGAGGAACTCCTGGAGGGGCTTAACCCGCAGCAGGAGGAGGCCGTCAAGCACGCCGGCGGCGCCCTGCTAATTGTGGCCGGCGCCGGCTCGGGAAAGACCCGCGTTCTCAGTAACCGGATCGCCTACCTCATTGCCACGCACCGCGCGCACCACGGTGAGGTCCTGGCCATCACGTTCACCAACAAGGCCGCCGCCGAGATGCGGGAGCGCATCGCGGCGCTGGTGGGTGGACGGGCCAAGATCATGTGGATCTCCACGTTCCACTCATCCTGCGTGCGTATCCTGCGCCAGGAGGCCGCGAACGTCGGCCGGAAGTCGAACTTCTCCATCTACGACTCCGCGGACTCGCTGCGGCTGGTCGTCCAGGTCTCCAAGAGCCTGGACCTGGATCCCAAGAAGTTCGCGCCCAAGGCCATCCAGCACAAGATCTCCGCGCTCAAGAACGAGCTCATCGACGCCGATGCCTACGCGTCCTCCGCGAATTACAACGATCCCTTCGAGTCCGCTGTGGCTGACGTCTTCAAGGGCTACACCCAGCGGCTGCGCCAGGCCAACGCCATGGACTTCGATGACCTCATCGCCGAGACCGTCTACATGTTCCGCGCCTTCCCGGCGCTCGCCGCGTCCTACCGACGGCGGTTCCGGCACGTCCTCGTGGACGAGTACCAGGACACCAACCACGCCCAGTACGCCCTGGTCCGCGAGATAGTGGGTGAGGGCCCCGGTGCGTCCGAGCTCACCGTCGTGGGCGACTCCGACCAATCCATCTACGCCTTCCGCGGCGCCGACATCCGCAACATCGTGGAGTTCGAAAAGGACTACCCGGACGCCCGCACCATCAAACTGGAGCAGAACTACCGCTCCACGCAGAACATCCTCAGCGCGGCCAACTCCGTGATCTCACGCAACCCCAACCGCCCCGACAAGCGGCTGTGGACCGCCGAGGGCGAGGGCCACAAGATCATCGGCTATGTGGGCGAGAACGAGCACGCCGAGGCCCAGTTCATTGCCAAGGAGATTGACCGGCTCCAGGACGAGGACAACCTCCGCCCCGGTGATGTTGCCATTTTCTACCGCACCAACGCGCAGTCCCGTTCCATTGAGGATGTGCTGGTCCGGGTGGGCCTGCCGTACAAGGTGGTGGGTGGCACCCGCTTCTACGACCGCAAGGAAATCAAGGACGCCCTCGCGTACCTCCGCGTTCTGGTGAACCCGGACGACGACGTCAACCTGCGCCGGGTGCTCAACGAACCCAAGCGCGGCATTGGTGACCGCGCCGAAGGTGCCGTGGCCGCACTGGCCGAGCGCGAACGGATGTCGTTCATGGCCGCCGCCCGGCGGGCTGAAGAAGCTCCCGGCATGGCCACCCGTTCCGTCAACGCCGTCCTCGGGTTTGTGAAACTGCTGGACGACCTCGCAGAGGTTGCCTCCGGTTCAGGCGCCGCCGCCGCGCTGGAGGCCGTCCTGGAACAGACCGGCTACCTCGCCGGGCTGCGTTCCAGCACTGATCCACAGGACGAGTCCCGCGTGGAGAACCTGGCGGAACTCGTCGCCGTCGTGCGTGAATACGAACAGGAGAACCCGGAAGGGTCCCTGGGTGCGTTCCTGGAACAGGTGTCGCTGGTGGCAGACGCGGACCAGATCCCGGACGCCCCCGGCGCGGACATCGACGCCGCCGTGGCCGAAGCCAAACGCCTGGGCGTGGTCACGCTGATGACCCTCCACACCGCCAAGGGGCTCGAATTCCCGGTGGTGTTCCTGACCGGCATGGAACACGGGCTGTTCCCGCACCAGCGCTCGGCCACGGACCCCAAGGAACTCGCCGAGGAACGCCGGCTGGCCTACGTGGGCCTGACCCGCGCGCGCAAGCGCCTCTACGTCACCCGGTCCGAAGTCCGCAGCATGTGGGGCCAAAGCCAGTACAACCCGGCCAGCCAGTTCCTCGAGGAAATTCCGGCGGAGCTGCTGGAGTGGAAACGCGAAGGCACCAGCCGGCAGTCCGGCGGGTGGGGGAGCAGCAGCGCGGCGATCGGCTCCAGCCGTTACGGCGGATCCTTCTGGGGCGCCGGCACGTCCCGCGGTGCGGCCGCCGATTCCTCGGCGGGCTTCAACGCAGACGTTCCCGCGGCGATCGCCAAGAACCGGGTCCAGCCGCAGAAGGAGATTGTGGCCGTCAGTGTGGGCGACAAGGTCAACCACACCAGCTTCGGCAACGGCACGGTGCTGGCGCTGGAAGGCGCGGGGGACAAGACGGTGGCCAAGGTGAAGTTCAGCGTCGGTGAGAAGCGTCTCCTGCTCCGCTACGCGCCGCTCACGAAGCTCGACGCCTGACCACGCTTGCCCTTGTCCGGGCACCCCGGCTGGCTTACAGTTCAGGAACGCGCGGTACCCGGGAAACAGCGGGTAGCCGGTGAACCGGTGAAGCGCAGGCCATTTGAGCACAGCAGAACTTGAGCACAGCAAATTCGGGGGCACCACTGTGAAGATCCTGTTCGCCAGCCAGGCCATTGACGGCCATTTCAACCCCATGACGGGCGTGGCGATGCGGCTCAAGGACCGCGGCCACGAGGTGGCCTGGTACACGGGTCCCGTCTATGCGGACAGGCTCGGCGGAATGGGAATCCAGCACTTCCCCTTCCGCAGGGCCATCGAGCACCGCGCGGACAACCTCAATGAGCTCTATCCGGAGCGGGCCAAGCTCACGGGCCCACGGGCCATCGGCTTCGACGGCGAGAAGATTTTCGCCAGCAACGTCAGCCACTTCTTCGAGGACATCCGCGAGGTCGCGCAGCAGAATCCCTTCGACGTTCTTGTGGCGGACAGTTCCATGTTCATTCACCGGCTCGTCTCCCACTTGATGGGCAAGCCGGTGGTGAATTTTGTTGCGATCCCCAACATGGAAAGCGACCCGCAGGTGCCGCCGCTTTTCTTCGGGTTCCGGCCGCCCCGCAATCCCGTGGAGAAGGCGGTCCAAGGCCTGGCGGGCCTGCTGTCCGACAAGGTCATTCTTCGGCCTGCCAGTCAAAGCTACCGCCGGCAGCATGCCGCCTACGGCCAGGCTGTTCCGCGGCAAGGCCGGCTGACGGACGAACCCTATCGGTGCTCGGACGCCATTATCCAGACCGGCACGGAATCCCTCGATTTCCCGCGGCGCCGGGTCAACGCCAAAGTGCACTACGTCGGGGCGCTCCTGCCATACCGGTCGCCTGGCCAGGCGCCCGCCGATCCTGGTGGGAACAGTGGGGACGGCGGCTTTCCCCGGTCCTATCCCGCAACACTCGTTGTCACCCAGGGAACAGTGGACAACCTGGACCAGGACAAACTCATCGTTCCGTCGCTTGAGGCGGTCAAGGACATGGATGCGTTGGTTATCGTCGCAACCGGCGGGCACGGCACCGAGCAACTGAAGGCCCGCTACCCGCAGCCCAACGTGGTGGTGCGGGACTACGTGGACTTCGCGGAGGTCTTTGACTTCACGGATGTCTTCATCACCAACGGCGGATTTGGCGGTGTGCAGCTGAGCCTGTCCAAGGGGGTTCCCTTGGTGGTTTCGGGCATCAACGAGGGCAAAAGTGACGTCAACGCCCGGGTGGAACACTCCGGCGTCGGCATTAACCTCAGGACGGAGTCACCCAAGCCCGCCGACATAGCGGCTGCAGTTCGAAAGGTCCTGGCGGATCCCGGCTGGAAATCCCGCGCCCGGACGATGCAGGAGCAGTTCGACCGTGAGGATCCCGCCGAAGCTGCTGCCGCCGTCGTAGAGGCCGCCGGGACGCGCCCGACGGACTGAGACCGCTGCCGGGGCATAATGGAGGCCATGCGACGGACTGTATTGGGGATCCTGGCCGCCCTCTTCGTAGTGACCGGCACTGCCTGCAGCATCACCACCGAGGACCCGGGCTATGTGGCTCCGCCGCCGCTGCCGGCCATGGAACAACTGGAACAGGCAGCGCTGGCCGACCCCGCCGCGTTCAGGGCCAGCGGGGATGTCCTGTCCTTCATCACGGAGGACCGGAACATTGTGTGCTCCCTGCCATCGGCCCGTGGGGAACACCTCAACCTCCCGTATGAGTCGAACAGCTTCAGTGATGCGGCCAACAACAAGCTCGCCACCGTCCCGGTGGCGCATTACGAGCTTGCCGGATACCCCAAGCCTGCCGCGGGCGACATCAAGGACGACTGCGCCGGCACCGGCCTGGGCTATCTGGGCGGAGCGGCGCTGCTCAGCCCGGACAGGGCAACGTATGGGGAGTGCCGTTCCGGCGTCACACAAATGGAGGCAGCCTACGGACCCAAGGGAAACAAGAGCGGCCCGCTGACGGAACTGCGGGTCCTCGCCGAGCGCCAGAACCTGGAAGGGAACGGGCTGCGCTGTTCGGCCCATAACGGCGGTGTGGCGTGCGGAAACGTCTCGGCCGGCGTCGGATTCTTTGTGGCCCGGGACCGCTACGAACTTATTTCCAAGGACGCGGCAACAGCCTCCACGGCACCCGCGGAGGCCTCAAAAACCCCGTAATCTAGGCGTTTTTCTACGCTCCATAGAATAGTGTCGTTACTCACATAAGCGGTAGTGTGGAACGGGCCGGTCCTCTGAGAGGGCTAGAGTTCCGAATGGAGCATTGCGCTGTGGGGCCCGTTTCCGGACTGGTCGCAGGTGCAGGCAATCCGCAGCCCGGTCATCGTCTTCGGCGGTGCCCGACTGTACAGAAACTACTTCGACGTAGAAGGACACTAAACCGTGGACCTGTTTGAATACCAGGCGCGCGATATGTTCGAGGCGCACGGTGTACCCGTGCTTGCCGGCATCGTGGCGTACACCCCAGAAGAAGCAAAGGCAGCTGCCGAGAAAATCGGCGGCGTAACTGTCGTTAAGGCCCAGGTTAAGGCTGGTGGCCGCGGTAAGGCTGGCGGCGTCAAGGTTGCCAAGACCGCCGATGAGGCGTTTGAGCACTCCACCAACATCCTGGGCATGGACATCAAGGGCCACACCGTCAACAAGGTGATGATTGCCCAGGGTGCCGACATTGCCGAGGAGTACTACTTCTCCGTCCTGCTGGACCGGGCCAACCGCAACTACCTGGCCATGTGCTCGGTAGAAGGTGGCATGGAAATCGAACAGCTCGCCGTCGAACGCCCTGAGGCGCTCGCCAAGATCGCCATCGACCCCGCTGTGGGCATCGACCAGGCCAAGGCCGACGAAATCGTCGCAGCTGCAGGCTTCGATGAGGAACTGCGCGGCAAGGTCGCCGCCGTGATCCTCAAGCTCTGGGACGTTTTCAAGAAGGAAGACGCCACCCTCGTTGAGGTTAACCCGCTGGTCAAGACCGGCGCCGGCGACATCGTGGCACTGGACGGCAAGGTCTCCCTCGACGAGAACGCCGGCTTCCGCCACGCCAAGCACGCCCTCCTCGAAGACAAGGACGCTGCAGATCCGCTCGAGGCCAAGGCCAAGGCGCAGGACCTGAACTACGTCAAGCTGGACGGCTCCGTTGGCATCATCGGCAACGGTGCGGGCCTGGTCATGTCCACCCTGGACGTTGTCGCCTACGCCGGTGAAAACCACGGCAACGTCAAGCCCGCCAACTTCCTGGACATCGGCGGTGGAGCTTCCGCCGAGGTCATGGCTGCCGGCCTCGACGTCATCCTGGGCGACCCGCAGGTCAAGTCCGTATTCGTGAACGTCTTCGGTGGCATCACCGCGTGTGACGCCGTCGCCAAGGGCATCGTTGGCGCGCTGGCCGAGCTGGGCCACTCCGCGAACAAGCCGCTGGTAGTCCGCCTCGACGGCAACAACGTTGAAGAAGGCCGCCGCATCCTGGCCGAGGCCAACCACCCGCTGGTTACCCTGGCCGCCACCATGGACGAGGGCGCCGACAAGGCCGCCGAGCTCGCCAACGCAGCTAAGTAAAGGGACGCACCATGTCTATCTATCTGAACAAGGACTCCAAGGTCATCGTCCAGGGCATCACCGGCGGCGAAGGCACCAAGCACACCGCCCTGATGCTGAAGGCCGGCACCAACATTGTTGGTGGCGTCAACGCCCGTAAGGCCGGCACCACGGTCCTGCACGGCGACACCGAAATCACCGTTTTTGGCACCGTCAAGGAAGCCATGGCTGAAACCGGCGCCGACGTCTCCATCGTTTTCGTGCCGCCGGCATTCACCAAGAACGCCGTGGTTGAGGCCATCGAGGCAGGCATCGGCCTGGTCGTAGTCATCACCGAAGGCGTGCCGGTCCAGGATTCCGCCGAGTTCTGGGCACTGGCCCAGTCCACGGTTGACGCCGACGGCAAGCAGGTCACCCGCATCATCGGCCCGAACTGCCCCGGCATCATCACGCCGGGCGAAGCGCTGGTTGGCATCACGCCGGCCAACATCACGGGCAAGGGCCCCATCGGCCTGGTTTCCAAGTCCGGAACCCTGACCTACCAGATGATGTACGAGCTGCGCGACCTGGGCTTCTCCACCGCCATCGGCATCGGCGGCGACCCGGTCATCGGCACCACACACATCGACGCCCTCGAAGCGTTCGAAGCCGACCCGGAGACCAAGGCGATCGTCATGATCGGCGAAATCGGCGGCGACGCCGAGGAGCGTGCCGCCGACTACATCAAGGCACACGTCACCAAGCCGGTTGTTGGCTACGTGGCCGGCTTCACCGCTCCCGAAGGCAAGACCATGGGCCACGCAGGCGCCATCGTCTCCGGTTCCGCCGGTACCGCCCAGGCCAAGAAGGAAGCCCTCGAGGCTGCAGGCGTGAAGGTCGGCAAGACGCCGTCCGAGACCGCCAAGCTGCTGCGCGAAGTTTTCGCAACGCTCTAGGCACTACAGCACTACAACGCGGGGTCACTCCCTGCCCCTTCCAGAGGTTGGATCGGGCACGGGAGTGACCCCGCGTTGTTGTTTAAAGCACGACGACGGACGCTCACCTTCTGCTGGAAGGTGAGCGTCCGTCGTCGTACTCGAGTGGTGACTAGGCGGTCGCGTGGAGCCGGGGGAGTGCGTCCACCAGCGCGGCCAGCTCGGGAATCTCCTGGGCCTCGGCCAGGGCGCGCTCCAGCGTGGCGTCATGGACCGGGCGCGTTTCCTCCAGCAGGGCGATGCCGCTGGGCGTGAGCTCGGTGTAGATGCCGCGGCGATCGTCCGCGCAGAGGATCCGGGTCAGCAGGGCGCGGTCCTCAAGCCTGTTGACCAGCCGAGTGGTGGCGCTGGCGCTGAGGGCTGTGGCGCGGGCGAGCTGCTGCATGCGCATGTGCCAGCCGTCCTGGCGGCTGAGCGCATCCAGCACGGTGTACTCCACCACTGACAGCTTTGATTCGGCCTGCAGGGAGCGTTCCAGCTCACCCTCGATCAGGCCGTGCAGCGCCGCGAGCGTGCGCCAACCCTGTGCCCGGACCTCCACGGCGTCGTCCTTGATGCCCATCTGTCTTTCCTCTCGTGGGTGCTCCGGCCGCCTGGCGGCGTGAGGCGGAACACAATCGATAATAGTTGCTTGCGCGGTGTATCTGCTTGTGCAACAATAAATAACGCGTCTGCAACTACTAGCTTACGCGTCCTATCTCATTCCGTACAGTTTTCAAAGGAGCATCCACATGCCCATTGGCCTGATAGCCCTCGCCCTCGGCGGGTTCGGCATCGGACTCACCGAGTTCGTGATCATGGGCCTGCTGCCCGAGGTTGCCGCCGACTTCCAGGTCAGCGAGGCCACGGCAGGCTGGCTGATCTCCGGATACGCCCTCGCCGTCGTGGTCGGCGCCTTGGTGCTGACCGCGGCGGTGACCCGCTTCGAACGCAAGCCCGTCCTCGCTGTCCTGCTGGTCCTGTTCATCGCCGGCAACCTGCTCTCCGCCATCGCTCCCGATTACGGGATGATGATGGTCGGCCGGATCATCGCCGCCCTGGCGCACGGTGCCTTCTTCGGGATCGGAGCCGTGGTGGCCGCGGACATGGTTGCCCCCACCAAAAAGGCCGGCGCCATCGCCATCATGTTCACCGGGCTCACCGCAGCCAACGTCCTGGGCGTGCCGTTCGGCACGATGCTGGGACAGGCCGCAGGCTGGCGCTCGACGTTCTGGGCCATCACCGTCATCGGGGTCATCGCCCTGGCGGGAATCCTGGCGCTCGTTCCGAAGACCGGCCATGGCGACACCACGCCCGGAACCCTGCGCAGCGAACTACGCGCCTTCCGCTCCGGCCAGGTGTGGCTCTCCATCCTGGTCACCATCCTCGGCTACGGCGGGATGTTCGGCGCCTTCACCTACATCGCCTTCACGCTCACCGTGGTCTCCGGCTTCGCAGCCTCCACCGTTCCGTGGCTGCTGATCGTCTTCGGCGTAGGCCTCTTTATCGGCAACACCATCGGCGGCAAGGCCGCGGACCGCAATGTGGACCGCACGCTCGTGGTGGTGCTCTCCGTGCTGGTGGTGGTGCTCGTCGGTTTTGCCCTGACCGCCGGCAACCAGGTGCTCACCGTTGCCTCCATCGTCCTGATGGGCGGCTTCGGATTCGCCACCGTGCCGGGACTGCAGATGCGCGTGATGAAGTACGCCTCCAGCGCCCCCACCCTCGCGTCCGGCGCCAATATTGGTGCCTTCAACGTGGGCAACGCCCTCGGCGCCTGGCTCGGCGGAGTGACCATCACCGCCGGACTCGGCTACACCTCGCCCATCTGGGCCGGCGCCGGCATCACCCTGCTGGGGCTCGTGGTGATGATCATCGCCGCCGCCGGAGCCAAGCGGGCCGTCCGGCAGGCACCCGCAGACGCCGCTCCCGGCGGACGCGTGGCCGCCGAACCTGTGGCAGTCCTGCACTAATCCTTCAAACGTCAATCCTCAACCCGCAACAGGAGAACCCATGACTTCCACCCCCATCACCACGTCCATCCCCGAGATCACCCTCAACAACGGCGTGCGGATGCCGCAGCTGGGGTTCGGCGTCTTCCAGGTGTCCGACGACGACACCACTGCCGCGGTCAGCCACGCGCTTGCAGCCGGCTACCGGAGCATCGACACCGCCGCCATCTACGGCAATGAGGCGGGTACCGGACGTGCCATCGCCGAGTCCGGCATCGACCGCGAAGAGCTGTTCATTACGTCCAAACTGTGGGTGGCCGACCTCGGCTACGACGCCACGCTGGCCGCGTTCGAGGCCAGCCTGGACAAGCTGGGACTGGACTACCTGGACCTCTACCTCATCCACTGGCCGGCGCCGGCAACCAACCTGTACCTCGAGTCCTGGCGGGCGCTGGAGCACCTGCTGGCCAGCGGCAAGGCCCGGGCCATCGGCGTCTCCAACTTCCTCCCCGAGCACCTGCAGAAGGTCATTGACCTGGGCGGCACGGTCCCGGCCATTAACCAGATTGAGCTCCACCCGGCCCTGCAACAGCGGGACATTGCAGACTTTAATGCCGCACACGGGATCGCCACGGAGGCCTGGAGCCCGCTCGCGCAGGGTGCCGTGCTGGCAGATCCGGCCGTTGTGGACATCGCGGCACGGCATGGTGTGAGCCCGGCGCAGGCCATTCTTCGCTGGCACCTGCAGCAGGGCCGGATCATCATCCCCAAGTCCGTCACTCCGCAGCGAATCAGGGAGAACCTGGACGTCTTCGGCTTCGACCTGACGGGCGACGAACTCTCTGTCATCGACGGCCTGGAGCGCGACGGCCGCACCGGTCCGCACCCGGCGGAGTTCAACGGCTAGGAAAAGCCCACCCTCGGGTCTCGACGGGCTCGACCACCGGTGCAGCGACGGGTCTCGACGGGCTCGGGGCTTGAGGACCAATGCTCGGGAGAGTCACGCTAAGCCGGTGGGGCCAGGTAGTAGAGGTTCTGGTCGGCACCGCTGTTACGCCGGGTCACGGCGTTGG
>NZ_JBTNDX010000013.1:0-118520 GCF_054510755.1 Pseudarthrobacter sp. MDT3-1
CACCGCGGGCGCAGGTGCTGATCACGGTCCCGGTCATGGCGCTGCTCGGCCTCACCGATGAATCGGCCATGCTCGACGGATACGGGCCGATCCCGCCATCCATTGCCCGCCACCTGATCGCCGACGGTGCCGAATCCTTCCACCGCGTCCTGATCGATCCCCGCGACGGAGCACCGCTCGAGATCGGCCGGACCAGCTACCGGCTCACCAAAGCCCAACGCCAATGGCTACGACTACGCGACGGAAAATGCCCCTTCCCTGGCTGCAGCAACCACTCCCTCGACACCGAAGCGGACCACCTCCTCGCCTGGGCCCACGGCGGCACCACCGGCATCCCAAATCTCGGCCAACCCTGCCACAACACCACAGACTCAGACACACCACAGCCTGGAAACCCACCGCCGCCACAAAGAACGAACCACCCGGCTGGACATCACCCACCGGACGCCACTACCAAAGCGAACACCCCGACTGGGAACCACCGACCTGGCCACCTGAGATCCTTGAAGTGCTGGGCCACCAAGAACCTGACTCTCCACTATCTGACGACACCCCGCCCGAAGGTCTGCTCCCTGCAGATCGCTCGCCTGCGTGGGCCCAGCTGGGGTCAGCCCTCCAGGAACCGGAACCCTCTCCGGTATGGAGCCGGCCACGGCCCTGGCGGTAATCTTTGACCGGTGTCCGCAAACCCCCTCCGGCATGCCATGGCCCGCGTGGGCGGCCGGGATCCGCATGAGAAGCACCGGGCCGCCACCCCGCTGGAACTCTTTTTCGACCTGACCTTTGTCATCGCCTTCGGGGTGGCCGGCAGCCGGTTCGCCACCAGATTGCGGAGGCCCACTTCGGCGCCGGGCTGCTCGGATTCTCCTTCGCGATGTTCGCCGTGATCTGGGCATGGATCAATTTCACGTGGTTCGCCAGCGCCTACGACACCGACGACTGGGTATTCCGGCTGGTCACCATGGTCCAGCTTCTCGGGGTGCTGATCCTGGCCATGGGCATTGAGACGATGTTCCACTCGCTCGTGGAGGGCGATCATGTGGACAACGCCGTGATGGTGGGCGGCTACGTGATCATGCGCCTGGCCTTGGTCTTCCAGTGGCTGCGCGCGGCACGGCAAGATCCGGCACGCCGGCGGACCTGCCAGCGGTACGCCACGTATCTTGGCGTGGTGCAGCTCGGCTGGATCGCGGTGCTCATCATTGAGGCGGACATCCTGACCACGTTCCTCGTGGCTGCGCCCCTGTTCATCCTGGAAATGGCCACACCCTACGCCGCGGAGCGCAGCATGCGGACCCCGTGGCACGCGCACCACATAGCCGAGCGCTACGGGCTACTCGCCATCATCGCCCTTGGCGAATGACTGATCGGGGCGATCGAAACCCTACGCGCCATTGTGGCCCACCATGGCTGGAGCGTCGACCCGGCGATGGTGGGATTCGGCGGAACGGCCCTCGCGTTCAGCATGTGGTGGATCTACTTCATCCTGCCCGCCGGCCCGGCCCTACATCTCCAGCGCCACCGGTCATTCTTCTTCGGCTACGCGCACATGCCCATCTTCGCTGCCATCGCCGCAACTGGCGCCGGGTTGCACGTGGCGGCCTACTATGTCGACCATGAGGCCCACATCAGCGCCGCCGTGGCCGTGGCCAGCATCGCGGTCCCCGTGGCTCTGTTCAAAGTCTCCCTGACCTGGCTCTTCAGCGTCATGATCTGCGTGGACCGGACCGTCATTGCCGTGGCGGCCGGCGTCGTGGCCGCGCTGGCGGGCAGCGTGGGACTTGCCACCGCCGGGGTTTCGGTGCCGATCTGCCTGCTGGTGGTTGTGCTGGCGCTGGGCGTGTCGATTGTCATTGATGAGAAGCGTGGAACCGAACGAATGAACGCCGCCCTGGAGCAGATGAAAGCAGGAGCCTAAGAGGCTCCGTCCGGCCGGCTGTCCGCCGCTTCCGGGGCCTGGACAGGCTCAGCGACGGGAGCGTCTTCGTAGGAGAGGTTCTCGTAGTCCGTGTCGTCTTCGTCGTCGAGCCTGTCGTCCAACTCCTTCAGCAGCCAGGGATTACCCCGTGCAAGGATCTTGCGGACTTCCTCGACGTCGACGGCGGCATACAGCACCGGACGGGCATCCCGGTACTTGGTGACCGGCGCTTTCTCCGGCCACTTCGCGGCCAGAGCCCTGACGCGTTCGGGCAGGGAATTGTGGGCATTGTCCGCGATCTTTACGAGGGCCGCGTCGTGGTCCTCGGCAATGAAATGCATCCCGGCCTGATAGTCATCGGGATTGTCGTGCAGCCTGTTGGTGACGCGTTCAATGATGTCCGCTGCCCGCTCGGAAACGCCCATATCCAGCAGTGCCTGCCGCGTGATGGGAGTGTCCTCGGCAATGTCATGAAGGTAACCGGCAATCCGGATATCGTCGTCGAAATCTGCCAGGGCATCACCTACCGCAATCACATGGTCACGGTAGGGCCGCTTGAGCTTGTCCTTCTGCCGATTGTGGGCCACCTCGGCCAGGACCTTCGCGGTCTCGACAGTGAATCGCGGTTGAGGGATTTGTGCTTCAGTGAATTCGGGTGCCGACATAGCTCCAGCCTACGCGTAGGGCAGCAAGTGGCCTCACGTCGGCGGGGCCGCAAGCCTCCGTTCGCGCGCTGCCTAGGGGCCGGTCCAGACCCACGGTTCCCGCGGGAGGTCCGCCGGGCGGAACTCCGCGAGTGCGTTTTCCAGCGTCCCGGCCGGCAGCCCCAGGGACTGCAGGATGAGGTTCCGCACGTCAGCGGCGGAACCGCCGGTACGGGCGAGATCGGCCAGCGTCACGGCGCCGTCGCGCTTGGCCAGCCGGGCGCCGTCGGAATTCACCGCCAGCGGCACATGCGCATATTCCGGGACAGGAATATCCAGCAGTGACGCAAGATATGCCTGCCTCGGCGTGGACGGCAGCAGGTCATCGCCCCGCACAACCTGGTCGATGCCCTGCGCGGCGTCGTCCACCACGACGGCCAGGTTGTAGGCGGTCACGCCGTCGTTGCGGCGGAGGACAAAATCGTCCACCACGCCGATGAAATCACCGTGCAGCACATCCCGCACTGTGTACTCCGCTACCTCGGCGCGGAGCCGAATGGCAGCTGGCCGGGTGGAGCGTTTGAACTCCAGCTCGGCAGGATCGAGGTCCCGGCACGTGCCCGGATAGGCGCCCTGCGGCGCGTGCGGCGCGGACGGCGCCTCCTGGATTTCGCGGCGCGTGCAGAAGCATTCGTAGGTAAGGCCTGCGGCAGCCAGCCGCCCGATAGCTTCGGCGTAGACGGCGCCGCGGTCCGTCTGGCGCACGACGGCGCCGTCCCACGTCAGGCCCACGGCCTCCAGATCGCGGAGCTGCTCCGCCTCCGCGCCGGCCCGCGCCCGGTCAAGGTCCTCGACGCGCAGCAGGAAGTCGCGGCCGGAGGACCGGGCGAACAGCCAGGCAAGCATCGCGGTGCGGAGGTTTCCTACATGCAGTTCACCGGAAGGGCTGGGGGCAAAGCGGCCGGCAGGGGTCATGGACCAACCCTAGTCCGGGGCAGCACAAGAGCCCCTCAGCTACCGATGACTTCGGGGATCCGACGTCGGTGGCTCAGGGGCTCTTGCCGTGTGTGCAGAATGACCGTGGTGTGAACAAGTGTCAATCAGCGGCGTCCTCCTTGCGGGAGGCGGTGTCCAGTTGCCGGGTGGTGTGCCGGGTTCCTGTAGCCTGCGGGATTCGGCGGTAGCCTCAGCCCTTGTTGCCACAATTTGAGCAGACGCCATACAGTTGGCACAACTAGCAAGCATTTCGTTGGTCAGTCTGACCAATAGGGACCACAAGCTCCGACAGGAACTGATCAGATTGCAGCAATTGGACGCCACGGACAAGCGCATCATCAATGCCCTGGACGAGGACCCGCGCGCCCCCATCATGGTGCTGGCCCAGCGGCTGGGCCTGGCGCGCGGGACCGTCCAGTCGCGCCTGGAGCGGATGACGGCGTCGGGCGCTCTCCGTCCCAACAGCAGCCGGGTGCTCCCCTCCGCCCTGGGCAGGGGTGTGGCCGCGGCCGTCAGCGCCGAACTGGACCAGAGCCACCTCAACGAAGCCATCGCGGCCCTGCGAGAAATCCCCGAGGTCCTCGAATGCCATGCCCCTGCCGGCGACACCGACCTGCTGATCCGCGTGGTGGCCACCAGCCCGGACGACCTCTACCGCGTGTCCGAGGAGATCCGGCTCTGCCCCGGCATTGTCCGGACGTCCACCAGCATGTTCCTGCGGGAAGTCATCCCGTACCGGACCACCGGACTGTTGCAGGACTGAGCTCCGTCTCTCCGGGCCCGCACTCGACCCCGCACGGGGAGCTCTCCCCATCGCACTCGAAGCTGCTGAAGTCCGCAACGGCCGGGCTGGAGTCGGCCTCCAAGTCGGTGCTCGCCAACGCCGACGAGCAGGAGAAGGCCAGCAACGGGGCCGGCTCAGGCGGTGGCTCCGGGAGTGGTGGCAGCGGTTCCGGGAACGGCGTTGCACAGGACCTGACGGACCGGCCGAACGGCATGACCCCCGAAGAACGCCAGGAGTACCTCGGCAGCGAGGAATTCAGGCACTGGGCGCTTGAAAATTCCGAGGCTGCAAAGGCCGCCATGGATGCTGCCGCCGATCTGGGCTGATCGACAAAAGCTCCGAGGAAGACGCGGATTTCCTCAGCGACTACTGGAACAACCAGGCAATGCTGGACATAGGCATCGACCCCGCCAGCTGGGACACCTCCAAAGGCACCGAACACAACTGGGAGACCATCAAGAAGGTCTACGACTTCTACGGCCAGGCGTACCTCTCCAACCCGGACCTGCAGTGGGCCGGCACGGCCAACATCAACACCAGGGACTCGGGAAAGATCAAGCTCACCATCGTTGCTCCGAGCGGCGAGATCAGTGGGGAAACGGACCGCATCCGATTGAACACCACGAACAAGCGGCCGGACTTCAGCGAGGTCACCTACTTCCTCACCGCTGGCTCTCCTGACGAGTATTTTGAGCTCATCCGGGACGGTGTGGCGCGGTACGGGATCGACGCCGACTCCGCCGAACGCTGGATCGCCGGTGCCCAGCGGGACCCGGAACGAAAGACCGATTTCTCCATCACCTCCGGCACCTCCACAGGCCTGGACGTGAACTACGACCTCCGGTACGACGGCGGCAAGGACACCCAGGTGATCATCGTCCACGTCCGCCCCACGGACTGAGGCAACGCAGGACGGACGCATCTCAAGGGCGCAAGCGCTACAGCGGCGGGCCCGCATTGGACTTGATGTTCTTCATCACCAGCGTGGACGTCAGCCGCTCAACCCCGGGCAGTGACGTGAGTTCGGCGTCGTAGAAGCGCTGGTAGCCGGGCAGGTCCTCGGCGATGACCTTCAACAGGTAGTCCGGGGAGCCGAACAGCCGCTGTGCCTCCACGATGTTGGGATTGTCCGCCACCCGGTTCTCGAAGATCTCCATGGTGGAGCGGTCCACCTGGCGCAAAGTCACAAAGACAATGGCCTCGAAACCCAGCCCGACGGCGGCCGGATCGATGTCCGCCTTGTAGCCGCGGATCACGCCCGATGCCTCCAGATCCCGGAGCCTCCGGTGGCATGGCGCCACCGTGAGCCCGACCTTCGCGGCCAGCGCCGTGGCGGTCATCCGGCCATCTTCTTTGAGGTGGCGCAAAATGTTTCTGTCAATGTGGTCAATCACGCAAATATCTTACCAATTCGGACTCAACCTGGGCGAAAAGGGTAAGCACTTATGGCCCGAAACTTCATAAGGTTTGTCCTATACCCATCGGACAGGAGCCCGCCATGAATCCCCAGTTGTTTTTCGCCTTTGTGCTGGTGGCTGTCGCCCTCGCCTGCACCCCCGGCGTGGACTGGGCGTACTCCATCACGGCCGGTCTGCGGCAGCGCAGCTTCGTCCCGGCCGTGGCCGGACTCTGCGGCGGCTACCTGCTGCACACACTGCTGATGGTGGCAGGCCTCGCGGCCCTGCTGTCCGGCCTGCCCGGCGTCCTGGGCTGGCTGACCGTGGCCGGCGCGGGCTACCTGCTGTGGCTGGGCATCAGCACCCTCCGCTCCTGGCGCGGGGCCTCCTTCAGTGCGGCAGACGCCGTCGGGAAGCCCGCCAACCAGCTCCGCACATTCCTTCAGGGCATGGGAACCAGCGGCATCAACCCCAAGGGGCTGCTGTTCTATGTGGCGCTGGTGCCGCAGTTCGTCAGCCCGGAGGCGTCCCTCCCGGTCCCCGTCCAGTCCGGCCTGCTGGGCCTGACGTTTGTCCTGCTGGCCGGGGCCGTCTACACCTGCGTGGCGCTGCTGGCCCGCAAACTCCTGCAGTCACGGCCCGGCGCCGCACGGACAGTCACCCTGGCCAGCGGCATCATCATGGTTGCCCTCGGCGTGGCGCTCCTCTCCGAGCAGCTGGTTCCGCTGGTTGCAAGGCTCACGCAGCAAGCCTAGGCTTTGCGCTCCATAAACCATTCCGTGAACTCCGACGCCCGACCGTCCGGTTCGAGGCGGATGACCCACAGGTTGTCGTAGCTGGGATTATCGCCGAGGTAGTCCGTGAAACCCTGCACAAAGGCCAGCCCGCCGTCGGTCCCCAGCCCGCTGTCCGCCCCCAACAGCGTCCACTCAAAGGTCCAGTTCCCGGGGCCGTCCGCCGCCTCCAGCCAGCGGTCCACGATCTGCTCGCGGCCCCGCCAGGCGTCGGCATCATGCGGCCGGGTGGCGTAGACGGCTTCCTCGGTGAACAGCGCCCTGATGTCCTCCGGGTCGTTGGAGGTCCACGCCGCGATGTACTTTTCCATCCAGGACCGCACTGCGTCGCTCATTCCTCCGTTGTACTCCGGGACGGACTGGTCCACAAGGCAAGTCCACAAGGCAACGCCACCAGGCAAGTCCCTAAGGCCGCCATCACCCGGAGCCTATTTCCCGTCCAGGTTTTCCCACTCCTGCTCCCACAGCCGGCGCTCGTCGATGTCCTTGCGGATGACTTCGAACGTTTCCAGCTCCGCCGGCCGGCCGCGGAGCCAGTCCCGCGGGTTGAGGGATTTGCGGCCGTTGTCGAGCACCAGCAGGGCACGGTCGGTGAGGGCGTCGTTGCGGAGCACCACGTCCGTTTTCCGACGGCGGAGCACCTCCTTCAGGGCCTCGTGCGCCTTTGCGTGGGCGCCGAGCCGCCGGAGCGCGCGCCCGCGGAGCAGCAGCAGGGCCGCCGAGAGGTCGTCGGAGTTCAGCAGCCCCTCGGTCCAGATCACCACTTCCTTGTCGCGTCCCAGCGCGAACGCCAGTGCGCAGCGGGCCAAGGCTGAAGGCAACGACGGCGGCAGCCCGGCCACCGTCTGCAGCGCGGCTTCCAGCTGGCCCGTCTCCCGCAGGGAGTGCGACAGGGCCAGGAAGACCGATTCCTGGCTGAACAGCACGGGGACTTCGATGCGCTCGGCAACCTCCACCCGGGTGACCACGCGCGTGAGATAGGTGGCCGCATACTGGTTGGCGTCGTCGTCGTTCCTGATGGACAGGCCGCGCTGGAGGAGTTCGGACGCGCGCAGGTAGCCGCCGTGCTGGTAGGCCAGGAGCCCGGCCATGACGGAGCAGAGCCCCGCCCAGCCCGGATATGCGCGCCCCACGGCGATGAGCCGCTCCGGTTCCCTGCTGGTGAAGATGGCATCGTGGACTGCTTTGGGCGCCTTGCCCGGCATCCGCTTGAGCCTGGGGATCTCGCCGTCCACGGCAATCAGCGCGGCATCCCGGCCACCCAGCACACCATGGATCAGCCCGCCCACACTGCCGGCTAGTTCCCGGACGGGGGTCTGCAGGCGGGCGTTCCCGAACGGCGTCAGGTCACGGGTGTCCCGGTAGATCGGTCCTCTGGTATCCCCCGCGGTCATCTCTCCATGCTACGTGGCGGACCTGCTTGCACGCCCTACGTGGCCGCCGCGACCCAGAGCCCGATCACCCAGGTGCTGGCCGCCAGGCACGCGAGCCCGAACTCGGCCAGCATGCCCAGCCCGGTGGCCTTCAGGGCGGCCCAGCTGGTGGTGGTTGCGGTGCCGAAGTTCCGGGTGCGGAGGAACTCGCTGAGCAGCAGTCCCACGGCGAAACCCACAAAAAGCCCTACCACCGGGATGACGAACATGCCGGCCACACCCGCTGCCAGGCCGATCACCACACTGCGGTTGGGAATGCTGTGCTCCCTGAGCTTCCGTCCGGTCAGCACGGCGCTGGCAGCCATACCGGCCAGCACAAACACCATTCCCACCGCGAAGACCACCCAGCCCGTGGCCCCGGCACCGCCCCAGATGGCCCACGCCAGCAGGCTGAGCCCGATCAGGAAGCTGCCGGGCAGGATGGGGATGATGGTGCCCGCCACCCTCACCAGGATCGCCAGGCCGCACAGGATGCTCACCACGGTTTCGGAGTTCATGAGCCCCAGTTTAGGGCGGCGCAGCGGTGAGCCCGGCAGCTTAACGCCCGACGGCGGCGCGTCCCCTGCGCGGGGAGGCACCGCCGTCGGGCGTTGTGTCAGCGTGTGGCTGCGGAGGTTTACTCGGCTTCCACGGCGGCGGCGACTGCAGCCGTCACTGCCGGGGCAACGCGCGGGTCCAGCGGGCTGGGCACGATGTAGTCCACCGAAAGGTCAGCTTCCGCGAGTTCGGCAATGGCGCGGGCCGCGGCGAGTTTCATGGCGGGCGTGATCCGGCGGGCGCCGGCGTCCAGCGCGCCGCGGAAGATTCCGGGGAAGGCCAGGACGTTGTTGATCTGGTTGGGGAAGTCGCTGCGGCCGGTGGCCACCACGGCGGCGTACTTGGCGGCCACCTCGGGCAGGACTTCGGGGTCCGGGTTGGAAAGGGCAAACACGATGGAGTCGGCGTTCATCAGCTTCAGGTGTGCCTCGTCCAGCTTCGAGGAGGAAACCCCGATGAACACGTCAGCACCAAGCAGCGCTTCGCCTGGGCCGCCCGTGACGCTGCGGGGGTTGCTGTGCTGCGCCATCTGGGACTTTTTGCTCTGCGGGTCGGCGGCAATGTCGGCCCGCTCGCGGTTGATGACACCCTTGGAGTCGAGCAGGACAACATCCGTGATGCCGGCGGCGAGCAGGATTTCGGCGACGGCGATGCCTGCAGCTCCGGCGCCGGAAACCACCACGCGGAGTTCTGCGAGTTCGCGGCCGGTGACCTTGGCGGCGTTCGTCAGGGCGGCGAGGGCCACCACGGCGGTGCCGTGCTGGTCATCATGCATGACCGGGCAGTCCAGCGCCTCGATCAGCTTCTCTTCCAGCTCGAAGCAACGGGGGGCCGAGATGTCCTCAAGGTTGACGGCGCCGAAGCTGGGGCGGAGGCGGACCAGGGTTTCCACGATCTCGTCAACGTCCGTGGTGTTCAGGACCAGGGGAATGGAATCCAGCTCGCCGAAGGTCTTGAACAGGGCGGACTTGCCCTCCATCACGGGCAGTGAGGCGGCGGCGCCGATGTTGCCCAGACCCAGCACTGCGGTACCGTCGCTGACCACAACCACCAGGCGCTGCGCCCAGGTGAGGGTCTTGGCGAGTTCCGGGTTGTTGTGGATGGCGCGGCTGACCTCGGCCACACCGGGGGTGTAGGCGATGGACAGGTCGCGCTTGTTGGACAGCGGGACCGTGCTTGTCACCGAGAGCTTCCCGCCCTGGTGGGCGTCGAAGATCTCGGCTTCGGTCAGGGCAGTGGCTGCTGAATTGTCGGTCGGTGCGATTACGTCAATGGACACGTCGTTGTCTCCTGGGGCTAGCCGTGGGCGCACGGCGCAGAAAGGCTCAAGCACAGGGAGGCTCAAGGTGGAATTCGTTGCTTCTTGGGCCCAGAGGTGGCGGGCCCGGGGTGAAGCCCTTGCAGATGCGGGTTGCCAGCCACTCCGGTCCTGCCATAATAAACAGCGCCCACGCGCCAGAAAGTGCATTCGACGCTCCGAGACCGTGCCAAATCGTTTAATCAGGCCGATTTGTGAGCCACATCACGGCATAAAGACGTATTTATTGGCTTACTGGTCTAGACCAGTTACGCCGATCGGTGGGCCTCACGAGCCCCGGCAGCCACCGGAGCAAGCAAGGTGCAGGCCTTTTTGAGGTCCTCTTCGGCCTCAAAGAGCGAAAGCCGGCGGTTGCGGACGGACTGGACCAGACCAGTGACGGTCAGCAGGAGCACCCGGGCCGCTACGGCGTCGTCGGAGGCGGTGGCTACAGCCGATTCGCTCAGGGCATCGATTTCATGCAGGAGTGCCGTGGTGTCCATGCCCTTGAGGTACACGCAGCGGCTCAGGCACTGTTCGACTGCCGGCTGCATCACCCGCATGTGGAAGATCTCCATCACCACGCCGGTGAGGGCGCGGCCACCGAAGCTGGCCGCCGACGTGCGGGCCCTGCCCTGAAGCTCGTCCAGCTGCTGGCGGTAGAGGGACAGCATCAGGTGGTTGGCCGTGGGGAAATAGCGGTAGACGGTGCCCAACGGCACGCCGGACTTTTCCGAAATTTCCGCGAGGTCCACGGACTCCAGCCCTTTGCGGGCAAACCCTGCGGCAGACTCAAGGACGCGCGTGTAGCGGAGCCGCTGACGCGGCGTGGAGGGCCGGGCGGCCATGGACGGATGGGCTGAAAGGGTCTCGGGCATCAGGATTCCGGGGTTGTGTTCTTATGGTGCAGCGGCAGGGAGAGTCCCCATCCCGTGTGCCTGCAGTCCGCCTCAACTATACGCGGCACAGGCAAAAGCCGGAATCAGTCCACGCCCTTGATCTTGACCACGAACACAGCGCCCAGCAGGCCGATGACGGCGGCCGTGGTGAACAACGTGACGTACCCTCCCAGGAACTGCAGGGATAGGAAGGCGATCAGCGGGGCGAACACCTGCGGCAGCGAGTTGGCCACGTTGATGACCCCCATGTCCTTGCCCCGGTCGGCAGCCTTCGGGAGCACTTGCGTGAGCAGCGCGAAGTCCACCGCCAGGTAGGCGCCGAATCCGATGCCGAGCACCGCCGCCCCCGCCAAGGCCCCCGGCCACACCGGGAAGAACGCCATGATCAGTCCGGCGATGGCGATCGTGGCGGACGAGCCGATCACAAACGGCTTGCGTTTGCCCACCCGGTCACTCCACGGTCCGGCGAGCACCGCGGTGATCATGACCATCACCGCATAAATTCCCGTGAGGATCAGGACGCCCAGCGCCGGGTCCTCATGCTTGATGACGTCCCGCAGGAAAAAGAGCAGGTAAACGATGGTGAGCTGGTTGCCCACGTTGACCAGGAAGCGGGTGAGCCAGGCCCAGCCAAAGTCAGGGTGGCGGGCCGGGCTGATCCAGAAACCGCGCAGGAATCCGGTCCAGGTGAACGGCGGCCGGGCCTCCCGCGGGAGCGGGGGATCATTCCGGTGGAAGAGATACGGCAGCACGGAGAACAGCAGGGCGGCCGCACACATCGTGTACCCCACCATGAAGTTTCCCGAGACCACCGCGCCGAAAACTGCGCCGAGCAGGATTCCCAGGGTCTGGCCCATGGCTGCCAGCCCGCCTACTCCGCCGCGCTGCAGGACCGGCACGCGGTCCGGGACGGCCGCGGTGATGGCCGCGTAGGCAGCGTTGGCACCGAGCTGGACCAGGCACCAGAAGAGGACCATCAGGGCCACCGCCGTGGCTCCGGACATCGCCAGCAACGCAGCCGTAGCCAGGACGGCGCCGGCCAGGACCCACGGGGCACGCCGGCCGAAGCCTGAGACGGTCCGGTCGGACAGGGCCCCAAACAGCGGGTTGGCCACCAGCGAGACGGCGGCGCCACAGCCCGTCACCAGGGACAGGATGGCTTCCTTGTTGAGGGCGTCAATGCTGATGGCCTGCTGGCCGATGAACACATTGATGGGGCCGAAGAAGGCGGCGTTGATGCCGACGTTGACCAGCACCAGCCCGGTCACCCAGCGCGCGGTGACCTTCTGCGTCGGCTCGGCGAGCGCCGCCGTCGGGCTTTCCGATCCCGCCCCGGGAACCGACGCTGCGCTGGGATCCGGTGCTGCGGGTGTGTTGGACAGGCTCATGCTGCTTCCCCCTGGAACGGTTGGTGATTCTGAAAATCAGACTATCGTGGGCTGCATCGCCCCGCTTGCCTTACGGCGCTTGCCTGGTGTGGCGATGGACAGCGCGCAGCCCCCACGACACTGAACACCTGGAGATCCAATGACCGCATCTGCTGGCAACACCAACAGCCCCGTCAACACCGCCGATCTGTACGATGAGCGCGGCGAGGACCTGGCGTCCGTTTCACTCCAGTTCCAGTCCCTCGGCGGCCGTTCACACTTCAGCGGCCCGGTGCGGACCATCCGCTGCTTCCAGGACAACGCCCTGGTCAAGTCCACCCTGGCCACCCCCGGCAATGGCGCCGTGCTGGTGGTGGACGGCGGCGGTTCGCTGGGCACGGCCCTGATGGGGGACATGATCGCCGAGAGCGCCGTGGCGAACGGCTGGGCCGGCGTCGTAATTAACGGCGCCATCCGCGACCGCGAGGCGATCGCCCAACTGGATCTGGGCGTCAAGGCGCTGGGCAGCAACCCGCGCAAGAGCGCCAAGGCCGGCGCCGGTGAGGTTGACGTGGATGTAGTGCTCGACGGCGTGACCTTCCGTCCCGGCGTCACCGTCTGGTGCGATCCGGACGGCATCCTCGTGGAGCGCTGATTTGGGTCCTCCAGTTCGGGCGGGGGCCCGGGCGGGAGCGGCGGTTCCGGAAGAAATCTCCGGCAGCGGGAATGAAACGCGAACTAACATAGTTACTGAAAGCAACTATCGAGCGTCATCCCTTTTTCTTTCCTGGAGAAGCCATGTCCAAAACAACCGCTGTGCGTGCCGCCGGCGAAACCCTGACACAGCGTCAGATCGTCACCGTGATGGTGGGGCTCATGCTGGGGATGTTCCTGGCATCCCTGGACCAGACCATCGTGTCCACCTCCATCTACACCATCGCCAACGACCTGGACGGGCTGTCCCTCCAGGCGTGGGCCACCACCGCCTACCTCATCACGTCCACGGTCAGCACGCCGCTGTACGGCAAGCTGAGCGATATTTTCGGCCGCCGTCCGCTGTACCTGATAGCCATCGTCATCTTCCTGGTCGGCTCGCTCTACGCCGGCTCAGTGCACTCCATGACCGAGCTGGCCATCGCCCGCGGCGTCCAGGGCCTGGGCGCCGGCGGCCTGCTGGCCCTCGCGCTGACCATCATCGGTGACATCGTGTCCCTCAAGGACCGGGCCAAGTACCAGGGCTACTTTATGTCGGTGTTCGGCATCTCCTCCGTGCTCGGCCCCGTGGTGGGCGGCGCGTTCGCAGGGTCGGCCAACATCCTGGGCTTTGACGGCTGGCGCTGGGTGTTCTTCATCAACCTGCCCATCGGTCTGGCGGCCCTGGCCGTGGTGTTTATGTTCCTGCACCTGCCGGCCAAGCACGTGAAGCAGAAGATCGACTACTTCGGCGCAGCCGCCATCACTCTCGCCATCGTCCCGCTGCTCCTGGTGGCGGAACAGGGCCGCAGCTGGGGCTTTGCGTCGCTGAACTCCTTCCTTTGCTACGGCCTGGGCGCGGTTGGCATCCTCTGGTTCCTGCTGGCCGAAAAACGCGCCGGGGACTACGCCCTGATCCCGCTTCGGCTCTTCCGGAACGCCACTTTTGGCCTGTCCTCGCTGCTGAACTTCATCATCGGCATCGGCATGTTCGGCGCCATCGCCATGCTGCCCATGTACCTGCAGCTGGTCAAGGGGCTCACGCCCACCGAAGCCGGCCTGATGATGATCACCTTCACCCTCGGCATCCTGACCGGTTCCATCACCGCGGGCCGCACCATTTCGGCGTCGGGCACGTACCGGATCTTCCCCATTGTGGGTACTGGCATTCTCACCGTCGCCGCGCTGGTTATGGGACTGTCCCTGGGCGTGGAAACGGGCCTCTGGGTTCCCGGCGTGATCGCCGTGTTCTTCGGCATGGGCCTCGGTTTCTGCATGCAGCCGCTTACGCTGGCCATGCAGGTCTCCGTGCCCCCGAAGGACATGGGTGTAGGCACCTCCTCCGCGGCGTTCTTCCGGTCCATGGGCGGCGCGGTGGGCACGGCCGTGTTCATCTCCATGCTGTTCAGCCTGGCCGCGAGCCGGATCGCCGACACGATGAAGTCAGCCATGTCCAGTGCCGACTACCAGGCCGTGCTGCGCGACCCGGCCGTGGCCGCGGACCCCGCCAACGCCAAGCTGTACGAGTTCTTCCAGAACGGGGCATCGAACGAATCGCTCAATGACACCAGCTGGCTCCATACGGCCAACAGCGTGCTGACCCGCCCCATCACGGAGGGCTTCGCCTACGCGATCGACACCGTGATGCTCACCGCCGCCGTGCTCACCGGGATCGCGTTCCTGATCAGCTTCGCCCTGCCGAACAAGAAGCTGACGGATCCGAAGGTCGCCCCGCGGGGAGACACAGCTGCGGTGGCGGCCCACTAGCTCCCCCGGGTTCCGCGCGGTGAGCGGAGTCCTGTCACGGCAGGCAGTCTTTTGGGCTGCTGCCGATGTCGTTCCGCGGAATCCCGGGCTTTTCCGTGCCGACCGGCCCAAAAGCGTGCCCTGCGTGACGCGCGGGCGCACCGGACCCCTTACGGAGGTGGAAGACGACGACGGCGGCACACCCCGCCGTCGTCGGCTTTCTGTTTCGGAGGGTACAAGTCGCAAGTGGAACGGCGGGCGGTGACGTGCCACACTGTTTAGCGCGTGTGCGCCGGCCATAAGCCGGTCCCGCAGCCGACGACGTCCGCACCGCGTCCACCCCACCCCCAAATCTCAGGGAGCAGCATGCCCACCGCCAAGGAGCAGACCACCGCCAAGATCCCGCAGCGGGTGATCTGGCTGGCACTCGCAGGCGCGGTGGGTGGATTCCTGTTCGGCTTCGACTCCTCCGTGGTGAACGGTGCAGTGGACGCCATCAAGGACGAGTTCGCGCTCTCCGAGGCCGTCACCGGCTTTGCCGTGGCCATCGCCCTGCTGGGCTGCGCGGCAGGCGCCTTCCTCGCCGGCAAAGTCGCCGACCGGTACGGCCGCATCCCCGCTATGAAGCTCGGCGCGCTGCTGTTCCTGGTCAGCGCCATCGGAACCGGCTTCGCGTTCGGCGTCTGGGACCTGATCTTCTGGCGCCTGGTGGGCGGCCTGGGCATCGGCCTGGCCTCGGTGATCGCACCCGCGTATATTTCCGAGATTTCCCCGCGGCAGGTCCGTGGCCGGCTGGCGTCGCTGCAGCAGCTGGCCATCACCACCGGTATCTTCGCCGCACTCCTGTCCGACGCGCTCTTCGCCACCACCGCCGGCGGCGCGGACCAGGCCTTCTGGCTGGGCCTGGAAGCCTGGCGCTGGATGTTCCTCGCCGCGGCGGTTCCTGCCGTGGTCTACGGCTGGATCGCCTACACCCTCCCGGAATCCCCGCGGTTCCTGGTGTTCCAGGGCAAAGAAGACGAAGCCCGCAAGGTGTTCGACTCCATCGCCCCGTCCGAGGACACGGACCGGCACATCCGCGAGATCCAGGACGCCATCGAAGAGGACAAGCTGTCCGGCCAGAAAGGCTCGCTCCGCGGCAAGACCTTCGGCCTGCAGGCAGTGGTCTGGGTGGGCATCGTCCTTTCCGTCCTGCAGCAGTTCGTTGGCATCAACGTGATCTTCTACTACTCCACCACGCTGTGGAAGGCCGTCGGTTTCCAGGAGAAGGACTCGCTCACCATCTCGGTGGCAACCTCCATCACCAACATCCTGGTGACACTCGTGGCCATCGCCCTGGTGGACCGGATCGGCCGCCGCCCCATTCTCCTGGCCGGGTCCATCGGCATGGCGGTCTCACTGGGCACCATGGCCTTGGCGTTCTCGGCCGCGGTCGGTTCAGGCTCCGAGATCTCCCTGCCGGGTGCCTGGGGTCCGGTGGCCCTCATGGCAGCCAACATCTTTGTGGTCAGCTTCGGCGCCTCCTGGGGCCCGCTGGTCTGGGTCCTCCTTGGTGAGATCTTCCCGTCCCGGATCCGTGCCCGCGCCCTGGGCCTGGCCGCCGCCGCGCAATGGGTGGCCAACTTTGCCATCACGCTCAGCTTCCCGGTGATGGCCGCCGCTTCCCTGCCGCTGACCTACGCCATGTACGCGCTGTTCGCGGCGGCGTCGTTCTTCTTTGTGATGTTCAAGGTGCCGGAAACCAACGGCATGTCCCTGGAGCAGGCCGAAACGCTGTTTGTGCCCAAGGGTTCCAAGAAGGCCTAACGCCGGGTCAGAGAGTAAGCTTCATGCCCTCATGGCTGGCGTCAAAGCCGAGCCGCTGGTAGAACCGGTGGGCGGCCGTCCGCGACTTGTGCGTGGTCAGCTGCAGCAGCGTGCAGCCGCGGCGCCTGGATTCCTCGATCGCCCACCCCACCATCAGGTTTCCCAGGCCCTGGCCCCGAAGGCTGCCCGCCACGCGGACCGCCTCAAGCTGCGAGCGCCACGAGCCCTGCCGCGAGATGCCGGGCAGGAAGCTCAACTGGAAGGTGGCCACGACGCGGCCGTCAGCTGCCCCAGCCGGCACGTGCTCGCCCACCACCAGCAAATGGCACGCGTCGGCGTCGATCGCTTCGAAGGCCCGCTCGTAAGGCGCCATGTCGTGGCCCAGTTCTCGGCTGGCGCCGAGGGAATCGTCGGCCAGCAGTGCCACGATGGCGGGCAGGTCCGCGGACACGGCGTGCCGGAGGCGGAAGGTCCCGCCGTCGACGTCGGCGGTCAGCAAGGCGGTCAGGGCGCCGGGGTTCGTGGTCATCTCCCCAGCATTCCACAAGGCTTGCGAACCTCTCCCCCCGAGACCCTCTCTCACTTTCGGTGCCTTAAACGCCAACGCTCTCTCATCCAGGTGAGAGAGCGTTGGCCAAAAACCCGCAGGATCTGCGAGAGGGTTCCGGAAAAACCCGCAGGAAGTGAGAGAGGGTCAGGCCGGGGCCTTCACCCCTTCCGCCTGGCGTTCCTCCACGAGCGTGGACACCGCCGCGAACAGGGGGTGCTCCGGTGCCAGCCCCGTGATCCTGGCTGTGGCGTCGGCAGGCGATGAGGAAGCCAGGATTTGCGCGAGTTCGGTGGCCTCGGCGTCGGCGGGGTCGGTGAATCGCAGGGCCGCGGCGATGGCACCCAGAAGCGCCTCGGGCACGATCCCGCGTTCTGCGAGTTCAGCCGCGGGGCCGATGAACCGTTCGTGCCGGCTGAGCTTGCGCATGGGGGCACGCCCCACCCGGTTCACGGTGTCCGGCAGGTGCGGGTTGGAGAAACGGACCAGGATCTTCTGGACGTAGGCTTCCTGCTCGTCGTTGTTGAAGCCGTGCTTGGCCACAAGGAGTTGCTTGGTTTCCTCCAGGACGGCCCGCACATCTTCCGCAACGTCCTGGTCGGCCATGGCCTCGGAGATCTTTTCCAGCCCGGCCTCAAAGCCGAAGTACGCAGCGGAGGCGTGCCCCGTATTCACGGTGAAGAGCTTCCGCTCGATGTAGGGCGAGAGCTCGTCCACAAACGTTGCGCCCGGGATGACAGGCGCAGCATCGCCAAACGCTGTCCGGTCGATGACCCATTCGTAGAACGTCTCAACGGTCACGTCCAGGCCCTGCCCCGGCGCCTGGTTGGGCACGATCCGGTCCACCGCGGTGTTCGCGAATACCGCCGCGTCGTCCAGGGAGCCGGCGGCGTCGTCCCAGAGGGCGGCGACTTCGGCCCGCAGGATGTCCGTGGCGTTGATGGCGTTCTCACAGGCCATGACCTGCAGCGGCGCCAGCCCGGCAGCCCGCGCCGCGATGCCCTTCGTGATGGCGGGCGCCACAAACTTCAGGATGTGCGGCCCCACGGCGGTGGTGACAATGTCCGCCGTCGCGATTTCCCGCACCAGCGCCGCTTCCTGCGTGCCGGAGTTCAGCGCGCGGAAGTTGTCCACCGTCCGGACGGTGGGGTTCTCCCCCACCTCGTGGACGTTGTAGCTGACTGCTGCCGCGAGCTGGTCGATGAGTGCGTCCGCGACATCCGCGAACACCACCTCATAACCGGCCTGGTGCAGCAGCAGCCCCACAAAGCCGCGGCCGATATTCCCGGCTCCGAAATGTACGGCCTTCACTATGCGTTCACCTTTCCGAACAGCTCCAGGACTTCCTCAACGGACGTGGCCGCTTCCAGCTGGGCCACCTGGGCCTTGTTGGTGAAGACCTTCGCGATGGAGGACAGGATGTGGAGGTGTTCGTTGTTGATGCCGGCCACGCCCACCACGAACTTGACCTGCTTGCCGTTCCAGTCGATGCCGTCCGGGTAGCGGATCACGGACACCGCGGACTTCAGGATGTGGTCCTTGGCGGCGTTGGTGCCGTGCGGGATGGCCAGGAAGCTGCCCATGTAGGTGGACACGGATTCCTCGCGCTCGTGCATGGCCGCAAGGTAGCCCTCGTCCACGGCGCCCCGGGCCAGGAGCAGCTGGCCTGCTTCGTCGATGGCCGCGTCACGGGTGGTGGCTGTGCCGTTAAGGATGACGCTGTCGGCCACGAGGATGTCGGAAGGCACGACGGCGGCCGGTGCTGCACCGCTGTCGGGTGCCGCGTCCACCGGGGCACCGGCGACGTGGGCGCCGTGGCCGGCGGCAGCACCGGCGTCGGGCGTTGCGCCTTCGGTGTTGTGCTCCTTGACCAGCTCCACAATCTCGTCGTACCGCGGGCTGTTCATGAAGTTATCCACCGAGAAGTGCGCGGCGCTGGACGTGACGGGCTTGGCGCGTTCGGTCAGGTCCTGGTGCGTGATCACCACGTCGTAGGTGTCACTGAGGTTGGCGATCGCCGCATTGGTGACCTTGACGTCCGGGAACCCGGCAGCCTTGATCTTGTTCCGCAGCACCGAGGCGCCCATGGCACTGGAGCCCATACCGGCGTCGCACGCGAACACGATGTTCTTGATGGGGCCGGCCAGGACAGCCGTGCCCACCCCAGCACCGGCGCCGGTCAGCACCGAGGAGACGGAGCTCTTTTTGCCCTTCATCGCTTCCATCCTGGACGTGGCGTCGCTGAGGACCACCTCGTCGCTGTGCTTGGTGGTCTTCAGGATCACCGAGGCCACCAGGAAGGAGACCGTCATGGCGAGCACCACCGCGAGGATCACCCCGACGTAGCTGTCACGGGAGGTCTGGGCGAGCACGGCGATGATCGAACCAGGCGCCGCCGGCGCAACGAGGCCGGAGCCGGTGATGGCCAGGGTGGCGATACCGGTCATGCCGCCGGCGATCGCGGCCAGGATCAGCAGCGGGCGCATCAGGACGTACGGGAAGTAGATTTCGTGGATGCCGCCGAAGAAGTGGATGATCGCTGCGCCGGAGGCCGAACCCTTGGCCAAGCCCTTCCCGAAGAACATGTACGCCAGCAGGATGCCCATGCCGGGGCCGGGGTTGGCCTCGAGCAGGAACAGGATGGACTTGCCCTGCTCCAGCGACTGCTGGATGCCCAGCGGGGTCAGCACGCCATGGTTGATGGCGTTGTTCAGGAACAGCACCTTGGCGGGCTCGATGAAAATGCTGGTGAGCGGCAGCAGGCCGTTGTTGACCAGGAACTGCACGACGTTGCCGGCGGCCGTGCTGAAGGCCTGGACCAGCGGCGAGATGCCGTAGAAGCCCAGCATCGCCAGCAGCGCGCCCCAGATACCGGCAGAGAAGTTGTTGACCAGCATCTCGAAGCCGGGGCGGATCTTGCCCTCCCACAGGAGGTCGATCTTCTTCATGGTCCAGCCGCCGAGCGGGCCCATGATCATGGCGCCGATGAACATCGGGATGCCGGCGCCAACAATGACGCCCATGGTGCCGATGGCTCCCACCACGCCGCCTCGGACGTCGTAGACCATCCGGCCGCCGGTGTAGGCGATCAGCAGCGGCAGCAGGTAGGTGATCATGGGGCCAACGAGGCCCACATTGGGCACTCCCTCGGCGCTGGTGCCGAAGCCGCCGAGGGCAGGGACCGGGATCCAGCCCTTCTCAATGAAGAGGGCCGTGATGAGGCCCCACGCAATGAACGCGCCGATGTTGGGCATGATCATGCCGGACAGGAACGTCCCGAACTTCTGGACGTGAACCCGCAGGCTGGTGCGGGGTTTCGCAACTGTCTCTGTTGCCATGTGCTTTCCTAACCGTCATTCCTGCTGCAGCGCAGGATGGGTCCGATACTTACGACGACGTGCTGGTGGAGATTCGGTGAAGCCATTCGAGGAACAGTTTGAGTTCCGAGCTTGAAAGCTGGTCTGAGTGCGAAGCCTGAAGTGCGGCATTCAGGGCAATCGCTGCCACCACTACCGAGGACTTGCCGGAGTCTTCCGGCGCGGCCCCTTCGGCCTGTGCCGCAGACACCGCAAAAATCATGGCGTCCCGGGTCATGGTGGACAGTTCAAGGTTCCGTTCGGCGGCGGGTTCCGCAATCAGCATCAGGGTCACACCCACGTTGGCTGCCAGGATGGACCTGGCTGCTTCGCGCGGCTGGACGTTCAGCTGGCCCGCCGCCGCTGCCTTGTTCAGCATCTCCTCCATGAGCGCCTCGGCATCGGCAACGATGGCGGGGCGGCTTTCCGGGCGGATATTGCCGAACATCACCAGGTACAGTTCCGGCTGCTTGAGCCCGAACTGGACGTGGTTATCCCACATCCGCCGGATGTCTTCCAGCGGATTTCCGGACGGGGCGAAGTCCCTCTCGCCCGCAACATACTCTTCAAAACCTGCGGCGACGACGGCGTCGAAGAGACCTTCCTTGTCACCGAAGTGGTGGTACAGCGTGGGCGCCGTGACCCCTGCCAGCTGCGTGATCTGACGGGTGGAGACGGATGCTCCAGCGGACTTTGCCAGCAATTCGGCCGCTGCACGCAACAGACGCATTTTGGGGGGAAGCTGGCCATCCAAACTCATAGCCGCTACCCTATCACCTATAGCATTGCTATATGAACTGAATCACATACAATTTTTTCAGGCACGTTTCCGCCCTCGCACATAGTGGTCGCGGCGGCCCCGGCATGGCGCCGGGATAAACCTAGGCGGGCCTGGCTACCGGCAGAGAATGAGGACCTTCAGTGCAGACCTTCCCAGGAGTTGGCGTCAGCCCCGGCCGCATCATCGGAACCGTCCGGCAGATGCCCAAACCGATCAGCGAACCCCCTGCAGGCGAGCAGCTGGCCGGCGGTACGTCCGCCGAAGAAGCCACGGCGGGGCTCAAGGCAGCAGCGACCGCCGTCCATGACGAGCTGAAAGCCCGCGCGGAAACGGCCAGCGGCGACGGCAAGGCGGTGCTGGAGGCCACGGCGCTGATGGCCAAGGACACCATGCTCCTGAAGAACGCCGCCAAGCTGATCGCCCGCGGCACCTCGGCGCAGCGAGCCATCTGGGAAGCCGGCGCCTCGGTCTCCGAAATGCTGCACAACCTGGGCGGCTACATGGCCGAACGCGCCACTGACGTCCTTGACGTCCGCGCCCGGATCGTGGCCGAACTCCGGGGCGTACCCGCCCCGGGCATCCCCTCCGCCAGCACGCCGTTCATCCTCGTGGCAGAGGACCTGGCACCGGCCGACACGGCCACGCTGGACCCTGAAAAGGTGCTGGCCCTGGTCACAGCTGGCGGCGGACCGCAGTCCCACACCGCTATCATTGCCCGCTCCCTTGGCCTCCCCGCCGTCGTCGCGGCCGCAGGCGTGGACGAACTGGCCGACGGCACCGAAGTGTTCGTCGACGGCGCCGCAGGCTCCATCACCGTGGACCCGGATGACGCCCAGCGCGCCGCCGCCGAGGCCTGGGCAACCAACGCATCCCTCCTGGCCGTGTTTGAAGGGAACGGCGCGACGGCGGATGGCCACCTGGTGCCGCTCCTCGCCAACGTGGGCGGCGGCAAGGATGCCGTGGCCGCCGCCGGCCTCAACGCGCAGGGCGTCGGGCTGTTCCGCACGGAATTCTGCTTCCTGGAGCGCGACACCGAACCCTCCGTGGAAGAGCAGGCAGCCGCGTACAAGAGCGTGTTTGACGCCTTTCCGGGCAAAAAAGTGGTCCTGCGCACGCTCGATGCCGGTGCCGACAAGCCGCTGCCGTTCCTCACCGACGCCACCGAGCCCAACCCGGCCCTCGGCGTCCGCGGCTACCGTACCGACTTCACCACACCGGGCGTGCTGGAGCGCCAGCTGCAGGCGATCGCCCTCGCGGAGAAGGACTCGGAGGCTGACGTCTGGGTCATGGCCCCGATGATTTCCACCGCGGAGGAAGCCGCCCATTTTGCCTCGATGTGCACCGCCGCCGGGATCACCAACCCGGGCGTCATGGTGGAGGTGCCGTCCGCAGCACTGACCGCCGAATCCATCCTGCGCGAGGTGGGTTTCGCGAGCCTGGGCACCAACGACCTCACGCAGTACGCCATGGCGGCCGACCGCCAGCTGGGCCCGCTGGCCAACCTCAACACCCCGTGGCAGCCTGCCGTGCTGCGCCTCGTGGGATTGACCGTGGAAGGCTCCCGCGCGGAAGGCCACAACAAGCCCGTGGGCGTCTGCGGTGAGGCGGCCGCTGACCCGGCCCTCGCCGTCGTACTTACTGGGCTGGGCGTCACCACGCTGTCCATGACCGCGCGGTCCTTGGCCGCCGTGGCCGCGGTGCTGAAGACCGTTACGCTGGCCGAGGCGCAGCAGCTGGCCAAGCTGGCGCTGTCCGCGCCCAGCGCCACCGAAGCCAAGGCCTGGGTACGGGAAAAACTGCCAGTCCTCGAAGAACTCGGCCTCTGACCGGCCGGTTCGTACCAACCGCCCGCCGCTAGCTACAAAGAAGCACCCACCAGGAGGAACAATGCCCGAACGCATCGCCACCATCGCCAGCCGCTCCGGCCTGCACGCGCGCCCCGCCGCGCTGTTTGCGGAAGCCGCCGGAGACGTGGGAGTTGAGGTCACCATTGCCATGCAGGGCGACCCGGAGGACGACGCGCTGGACGCTTCGAGCATCCTGTCGCTGATGACCCTGGGCGCCGCCAAAGGCGATGTTGTGGTGCTCCGGGCTGAAGGTGACGGCGCCGACGCGGCACTGGATTCGCTGGTCAAGCTCCTGGAAACGGACCTCGACGCCGAATAGGGGCCCAGCTGGTGATCGCGGCGGCCGCTGGTCCCGGGGCGGTGTGCTGGAAAACGTGGCCATGGCCGGAGATTTCCGTCATGCTGCCCTGGGGGGCCTGGGAAGCCAGCCGACGGCACCAGTCGGGCCCGGCCACCGGGTCCCTGCTGCCCCGCAACACCAGCAGCGGCTGGCTGATTCCGCGGATCCTGGCCTCAAGGGGATACTGCATCATCACCGGCAGCTCGGTGAGGTACCAGCGTGGGCCGGCCCGGAAATAGTCCGCGAAGACGATGGCATTCGCCGACGGGCTCTCGCTGAACATGGCGTCGCGGGTCAACGCCAGCGCCTGCCGCGCAACCGACCTGCGGCGGGGGTCCACCACGGGACCCATCAGCACCACGGCGTCCACGAGCTCCGGCTCCTGCAGGGCGAGTTCAACGGCATGCTGGGTTCCCATGGAATGCCCGATCACCACGCAGGACGTCACGCCGGCGGCGGCAAGCGCTGCCCGCACGAAAGCCACATACTCACCCACCGGCACCTGGCGCCGGGGCTTGGGCGCGTCGCCAAACCCTGGGAGGTCAAAGGAGTAGACGTCGGCTGCGAGGGCCAGCTCCCGGTGCAGCCGAGCGAAGTAGCGGTGGGAAACGCCGATGCCGTGGAGCAGGACATACGTCGGTCGCTGCACATCGCCTGCTGGCGCCACGGAGCGGTACAGCCTGCCCGCTAGCCCGCCGGATTCAATGTCCTCGCCATCACTGAGCTTCATCCCGCGAGCTTACCGCCGCCGCCCGGAGGTACAGGGTTAGGCTTCTGGCATGGCACTGATAGCTCCACGCGTCACGGCTGGCCTGCCCGCCGACGACGCCCTGAACCTCGCACGTTCTCTCCGGGACAGCAACGACATCACGGTGTTCGTGGACGGCACGGTCCACCGGCTGACGCCCCAGGCGAGGGACGCCGTCGTGGACCTGCTCGCTCGGCTGGGCCGCGGCGAAGCGGTGACCGTCAGCAGCGTGGAGGAAGTGCTCACCACCTCCCAGGCGGCCGAACTCGCCGGGATTTCCCACACGTACCTGCGCAACATGACCGATCGCGGCGAGATCCCCGTGGAATACCGCGGCACGCACCGCCGGATCAGGCTGGCCGCCATCATGGTCTGGCTGGACCGGCAGAAGAAGCTTGACGGGCCAGAGCAGGCAGAGCAGCCAGAGCAGGCCTAGCCCCGTCGTAAGCTGGCGCAGGGTGGGCGGGTCCCGGGTGTTGAGTCCCGGGTGTTGGATCCCGGCACGCGAGCTAGATCCGCGGGCGGGCCGCCCAGCGCCGCATTTTCAGTGCCGCATGAAGTTCGAGCCGGGGCATCCCCTTCAGCGGGTCCACGCCCAGGAGCTGCCGGATGCGGCCCAGCCGGTTGTAGATGCTGCTGCGGTGCAGGTGGAGTTTGGTGGCCACGTCCTGGACCGATCCGTCGTTATCGTAGATGAGCTCCAGTACGGGGAGCAGCTCATCGTTGCGGTCGTGGTCCTCCAGCATCCGCACATATACGGACCCGGAGTCAGCCCAGGCGCCGGCTCCCCCGCCCGCCGACGCCAGCAGCTGGTAAACACCGGTGGCGCGGCAGTCCACCAGTTCGCCCAGCTGGGGGTCCACAGCCGCCGCCTGAGCCGCCTGCTTGGACTGCCGGTATGCCTCGGCAAGCTCGCGCGGCTTGGCAAAACCCTCACTGATGCCCAGGATGATGCGGTGCACGGGCCGGCCCGAACGTTTGGCCAGCTCCAGCTGGTAGTGGACCAGCACCTGGGCATGGTTTGCCCGGCCCACCGACTCACGGAACAGCACCACCGAATGGGTTTCCGTGCCGGCGCTGAACAGCGCCACGTCCACCCCCACCGTGGCCTGCAGGGCGGCTGAGCGGTGGATCAGCGTGGAAGCAATGGGATCCGGGCCGCCGGCCCAGCCATCGGCGTCGAGCACGGTGACCATCTGCCACGGCCCCTTGCCCTGGATTTCCTTCCGGCCCGCCACGGCGGCCACCGCGTTGGCCTCGCCGGAACAGGCGGCCAGGAACTCGCGTTCGCGGCCCCGCCGGAATTCGGACTCGGCGGTGTTGGAGTCCAGCAGCAGGCCGGAAAGCAGCTCGATCTCCGGGGTCACGTCCGGCAACTGGGAGAGGATCGCCGTCGGACTTTCCTCTGCCGAGTCCTGCTGCACCCAGAGGTAGCCGACGCGGAAACCGCGCACCATCAACGGAACACACACCCGGCCCAGCATCCCCAGGTCCTGGTTGGCGGGAATCGCTACCGGGCGGACCGCCGTGGCGATGCCATGGGAAAGCTGCCAGGCGCTGACATCGGCCGGGACCCGCTTGCTCAACAAAAAGTTCACCCGGACCCGGTCCGCGTGGGACTGGTTGGAGCTGTAAGCCAGCAGCAGGCCGTCCAGGTCCTCCAGCGACAGTCCCCGGCCAAGCTTCTGCGCCACCTGCTCCACGAGTTGTTCCACGTCCTGCTGCATGGGGTAACCCTACTGCTCCGGCGGGCATCCGGGCGAACGAACAGCAGGCGACACCTGACGCCCTCACGCTGAACATTTGTCGACCCACGAGAGCAAAAATTCCCGGAATGACGCTGAGTATGCGTGCCCCGGACCCCGCTTTCCTGTCAGCTGGGTCACAGCCGGATTTATTCTGGAATCACAACCTTCCCCGCAATTTCGGGCCTACGCGGCCTGAGAGTATGGAGCCACAAATGATCATCGGTGTCCCCAAAGAGATCAAGAACAACGAATTCCGCGTCGCCATCACCGCTGCTGGCGTTCACGAGTTCCGCACCCACGGCCACACGGTCCTGGTGGAACGCGGCGCAGGCTTGGGTTCAGGGATCACGGACGAGGAATACGCGATCGCCGGCGCCGAAATCGTTGCCGAGGCCGATGACGTCTGGGCCCGCGCCGACATGGTCATGAAGGTCAAGGAACCCATCAAGGCCGAGTACCACCGCTTCCGCAAGGGCCTGATCCTCTTCACCTACCTCCACCTCGCCGCCGAACCGGAACTCACGCAGGAACTCATCAACTCCGGCGTGACCGCCATCGCCTACGAGACCGTGCAGGAAGGCCGCACGCTGCCGCTGCTGGCCCCCATGTCCGAGGTTGCCGGCCGCCTGTCCGTGCAGGTCGGCGCCACCTCCCTGATGGCACCCGCCGGCGGCAAAGGCGTCCTCCTGGGCGGCGTACCGGGTGTCCGCCCGGCGAAGGTGGTTGTCCTGGGCGCCGGCGTCGCCGGCACCAACGCCGCTGCCATGGCCCTGGGCCTGGGCGCCGACGTCACCATCCTGGACATCAACATCAACCGCCTCCGCGAGCTCGACGCCCAGTACCAGGGCCGACTCAAGACAGTTGCCTCCAACTCCTACGAGATCGAGAAGTCCGTCGTCGACGCCGACCTCGTCATCGGCTCCGTCCTGATCCCCGGCGCCAAGGCCCCCAAGCTGGTCAGCAACGAACTCGTGTCCCGCATGAAGCCCGGCTCCGTGCTCGTGGACATCGCGGTGGACCAGGGTGGCTGCTTCGAGGACACGCACCCCACCACACACCAGGAACCGACGTACAAGGTCCACAACACGATCTTCTACTGCGTTGCCAACATGCCGGGCGCCGTCCCGAACACCTCCACCTACGCGCTGACCAACGTCACCCTGCGCTACGCCGTGGCCCTGGCCAACCTGGGCGTCAAGGCCGCCTTCGACCGCGACCCGGCCCTCGCCGCCGGCCTCAACATCGCCGCCGGCCACGTGGCACACCACTCCGTCTCCGAGGCGCACAACCTGCCCCTCGTGGCGGACTGGCACGAGCTGGTTTCCGCGTAACTCTCCCCATGGTGCGAGAACGACCGCGGGAATCGCTGCGCACTTATCGTCGGAATGGCAGCCATCCAGTAAGCGTGCGTCAAAGCGACGAAGGAGCAGCACGCGTTGGATGACTGCCATTCCGGCGGACTTCGACAGGGTCAGCCGCCGACCGCGCGGAGAGCGTTCACCTGGCCGTGGCCGTTGAAGCCGTTGTAGCCGGCACCCCCCTGGCACACCTGGGGTGCGCCGTTGTCCGTTGCAGGGAACGGGGCGTACACACTCATGTCAGCGGGGCAGTCCATCTTGTCGGCGGTGGTGTTGATCCGCGATGCCACGGTGCCCGGTTTGCTGACTCCGGTGCTGACCACCAGCGCCGCGACACCGGCAACGTGAGGTCCGGCCATCGATGTGCCTTGCAGGTAGCAGTAGCGGGCGGCTCCGTCCGTCACAGTCAACACTTTGGGGCAGGATGCGGCGGCAGCGGACGGCCACGCGGACAGCACGCGGCCGTTAGTGGCGGCCGCCGTCTGCTGCAGGATCGAGTCTCCACCAGGCGCGATCACGCTGACGGCGCCCACACCGTAGCTGGAGTAGAACGACTTGATCAGCTTGTTGCCGTTGGCGCTCACGCCGATCACGCCCGGAACTTCCACCGGAACCACGGCGCAGGCGTTGGTGATGTCGCGCGTGACCGCGGTGGTGTTATCCGGGCTGGTGACATCCTGGGTGGGATGAGCCAGGTCGTCTGACTGATTGCCTGCCGAGGCCACAACTGTGGTGCCGTTTTGCTGGGCAAACTTGATGGCCCGGCGCTCAGCTTCCCAGATGGCCCGCTGGGTGGGGTCATTCTTGCAGTTGAAGAGCCAGGGATCGGCAAAGTAGCTGTTGTTGGTGACCTGGATACCGTTCGATCCTGCCCACATGAAGGCGCAGACCACGGCTTCAGGGTAGAAGAATCCGTCGTCGTCGCCGGCCTTGATCCCGGCAATCTTCACGTTCGGCGCAACGCCCACCATGCCGATGCCGTTGTTCGCGACTGCGATGGTTCCCGCCGTGTGGGTGCCGTGGCCGTTGTTGTCCATCCACGCCGCCGGGTCCGTGTTGGGGACGCCGCCAACGCAGGAAACGCTCCTGGAGAAATCAACGTTCGGGGCAAGGTCGGGGTGCGTGTGGTCCAGTCCGGTGTCGATGTCGCCCACCACCACCGAGGCGCTGCCGCCATTGATCGCCCGGGCGGCCGGGGCCTGGATCTGGTCCATATCCCACTGGAGTGCGGCCAGGTTGTCATCGCCGGGTGCCGGGGCGCCGGGTGCTATGGCCGCCACAGCCGCACCGGAGTTGTCGTCTTCGACAGCCACGGCGAAGCCTGCTGTGGAAGCGGCCCCCTGAATGGAAGAATCTGCTGCGCGCAGGGCCGCATCAAAGCCGCCGCGGTCCGACTTTACAATGGCCACACCGATCTGCGGATAAGCCTGCACCACCGTGCCGCCGGCGCCCTGCACTGCCGCAAGCGAAGCGCGGGAAACGCCGTTGGCTTTGTACAGGACGATGTAGGTTTGGCTTCCGGCTTGGGCATTTGCCTGCATTACGGTTTGGACAGACTGCCCATTGGCCGACAACGCCGCAGGAGCCGCGGCGGTCGAAAGGCCAATGGCGAGGGCTAGTGCCCCGATTGGCGCCACAAGCTTGGTGAACCTTTGCATGGTGTTGCTCCAATTCTGCCGGCGGGCACCACACGATCGCAGGTGCCGCTGGCAAGAGTCAATCGATCACGACCCTGACGGCTGTTTGCCTCGGATCCTTCCGGGCTACACCTGCCCAACAATTCGGTATCACCCGCAACAGAGACCTTAGTGACTCACCTCACGCAATTTCAACAGCCGGCGGTTCCGTAAGCCCGGGCTGATTCGATAATCTTCAGCACCTCGACGGCGTCTGCCGGGTCTACCGGGAGGGGCAGGTTGGAGGAGGTGCCGCCGTCGTCGATCTTGGCTGCCAGGAGCCGGTAGAACTCGGGGTAGGCACCTCGTTCCGTGGGCAGCGGATCGAGGTGGCCGTCGCGGCCCAGGGCTCCTGCCCATTCCGGTGCCTCAACGCCGTATTCAGTGTCCAGCGGGCTGCCGCCGGCAACGATGTACGGTTCCTGCGGGTCGATCCCGTGCTTGGTGAACGCGCCAGTGGATCCGAGAATGCGGAAGCGCGGGCCCTGCTGGGCGCAAAGCATGTTCATGCTCAGGTGGCTGGTCACCCCCGACTCGTGGTTGAGCACCAGGAAAACGTCATCGTCCACCTTCTCGTGCGGACGCCGCGCCTGCAGTTCCGCGTGGGCCACGGCGGCTGGACCGAACAGCAAAAGCGCCTGGTCGATAAGGTGGGCGCCCAGGTCGAACAGCACGCCGCCGCCGTCCGCCGCCGTGGCGCTGGCTTTCCACGCCTTGGAGATGTCCGGGGACCAGCGCTCGAAGCTGGACTCAAAGCGGGTCACGGCACCCAAGGCTTCGCCGGCCAGCAATTTCCGGACCGTGAGGAAATCGCCGTCCCAGCGCCGGTTCTGGAAGACCGTGAGCACCCGGCCCAGCCGCTGCGCGAGGGCGATCAGCTCCTGCCCCTCGGCACTGCTGACGGCGAACGGCTTGTCGACGACGACGTCGAGCCCGGCCTCCAGGGCGGCCTTCGCCAGCGGGAAGTGAGTGGCCGGCGGGGTCCCCAGCACCACAAGGTCAAGGTCACCGGCGAGCGCAAGGACCGCATCGCCGTCGGGCACTGTTTTGGCGCCGGGACACCGCTGCGTCGCGGCAGCCTGCCGGCCGGCGTCGGACGTGGCGACGACGTCCAGCGAGTAGCGGGGATCCGCCGCGATGAGCGGCGCGTGGAAAACGCTCCCTGAGAGTCCATAGCCGACGACGGCGGTGCGGATAGTGCGTTCAGCTTCAGTCCCGGTCATAAGGGCTAGGCTACCCCGCCAGCACTTGTGAGAGAGCGATCCGGAAAAACCTGCGAAAGGTGAGAGAGCGTCCGGGGGGCGGGAACGACGAAGGCCGGCACTTCCCGGTTCGCGGGCTGTGCCGGCCTTCGCCGTATAGCGCTGATTCAGTCAGAAAATGTTACTTCTTGATCCAGCCCAGGGTGGACCAGTCCGGAACCTGGGAGAGGCTCTGGAACAGGGACGGGCCGTAGTTGGCCAGGCCGGTGCGGACGAAGGAGATCTGCGGGCCGTTCATCACAACACCCATGGAGAAGTACTTGGCCATGTGCTCCTTTTCAACTTCCATGGCTGCCTTGTTGCGCTCGGCGTTGTCCTCGATGGACGCGAGATCGGCGATCTTCTTGTCCAGCTCGGCGTCGCCCAGGCCGTTTTCGTTGACCTTGGAGTCGTAGTACTGCTTGACGGCGTCGGTGGCATCCGGGCCAACGGTGTAGCCGGAGACGCTCATGTCGAAGTCGCGGCCGCCGATGACCTTGCCGAAGTCGGCGGAGGCACGCTGGTCAATACCAACATCCATGCCGCCGGCCTGGAGCTGCTTCTGCAGGGTCTGGGTGAAGGCGAGGGTGGTGGGGTCGTCACCGAAGTTGCTGATCTTGAAGGCGGCGGGCTTGCCGTCCTTCTCCATGATTCCGGCGGCGTTGGGCGCGTAGCCGGCGTCGGTCAGGACCTTCTTGGCAACGTCCGCGCCGGTTTCCTTCACAGGGTAGTTGTCCTGGTAGTAGTCCGAGAACGGCAGAACCATCATGGAACCGGAGCTGGGCTCTTCCCAGTTCAGGCCATTGAAGCGGACCTTGCGGAGGGCTTCGCGGTCAACAGCGGCGAAGATGGCCTCGCGGACGGCGACGTCGGTGATCTTCTGGGCGTTGATGTTCATGCCACCGGCGAAGAGGCGCTGGCCACGGCGGACCTCGGAGTCCTTGGTGCCCTCAAGCTGCTTGTACAGGGCGATGGTGTTGGCGGACATGGCATCGATCTCGCCATTCTTGAAAGCCGCGATCTGTGCGCTGGTTTCCAGCTGGCGGAAGACCACGCTTTCCAGAACCGGCTTAGTGCCCCACCACTTGTCGTTGGGAACCATGGTGACGGTCTTGGCTGCGGCGTCGTACTGGTCCACCTTGAAGGGGCCAGCCATCCATTCCGGATGCATTTCGCCCACGAAGCCTTCGTTGAAGATCGCAGGCGTGTTCACGGCCGGGTGGATCAGGCCGAAGAAGAGCGAATCTACGGGGTAAACCGGCTGGGTGGTCTTGACGATGATTTCTTTGTCGCTGCTGCCAGCCTCGACGGACTCAACGAATTCATAGGCCCCCGAGCTCACAATGTCGTAGCCGGCATCTGGGCTCTTCAGGATGTTCCAGGTGTTCTGGAAGGCCTTGATGTCGATCGGCGTGCCGTCGTTGTACGTGGCCTTGTCGTTGACCTTGATGGTGACGGTCTGCTTGCCGTCCACAACCTTGCTCTCCACCGACTCGCAGAAGTCCTTGTTCGGCGTTGCCTTGCCGACGAAGTCGACCTTCCAGCAACCGCCGATGCCGCCACTGTTCACGGCCACCGGGTTGATCGGGGCCATCATCGCGGAGTTGTCGGAGCTGTTGCCGTTGTTGGAGAACCCGTTGAAATCCGGCCCGATGCTGCCCAGCGGCAGGGTGACCTTGCCGCCGGGCTCAAGATCAGCGGCCGGCTTCTCGTTGATGCTGATGAGCTTGGCCAGGTCACTGCCCGTTCCCTGCCCCTTGGCGGTTTCCGGTCCGGTGGGTGTTCCGCCACCGCCGCAGGCCGTCAGCGTCAGGGCTGCGGCAATGGCCGCTGCGCCGCCGATCTTGGTCAGATTCCTCATGGTTTTCCCTTCATAGGTGCGGGTGGTGCTTGTGATGGGTCGAAAAAATCAGGGTGCATGGGGTTCCGCCGTTTCGTGGACCACCAGCATGTGCTCGTCCAGTTCACCATCCGGGAAGAAGCAGGCGAACTGCTGATCCGGTGTGGGCACCGGGCCGGCCTCCAGAATCTCCACGGCAGCGGAAGGCTGCACGGCCTCGAGCGGGGGCTCCAGGGTCAGGCAATGCTCCTGTTTCGCAGCGGGAAGCGCCGCGAAGACGGGGCAGCGGGTGGCGAAGTTGCAGCCTTTCGGGGCGTCCAACGGAGACGGCAGGTCCCCTTGTAGGATGATCCGCTCCCGAGTGCGTTCGAACTGCGGGTCCGGGACAGGGATCGCGGACAGCAGGGCGCGCGTGTACGGGTGGCGGGGGTTGTCGAAAACCCGGTCCACCTCCCCGATCTCCACGATCTTCCCCAGGTACATCACGGCCACCCGGTTGGAGATGTGGCGGACCACGGACAGATCGTGGGCCACCATGAGGTAGCTGAGCCCCAGCTCCGCGCGGAGCTTGTCCAGGAGGTTGATGACGCCGGCCTGGACCGAGACATCCAGCGCGGACACGGGCTCGTCCAGGACCACCAGCTTGGGATTCACGGCCAGTGCCCGGGCGATGCCCACGCGCTGCCGCTGGCCGCCGGAGAACTGGTTGGGGAACCGGTTGACGTGGTCCGGCTGCAGGCCCACCAGATTCATCAGTTCCATGATGCGTTTCTTGATGGCCCGCTTATCCATGCCGGCGTTCTGGAGCGGCTCGGCCAGGACCTCGTAGACGGTGAAGCGGGGGTCCAGGGCGCCGGTGGGATCCTGGAAAACCATCTGCATTTCCCGGCGCATGGCGCTTTTGGTCTTGGCGTCGGCGGCCTGCTTGTTGCTGATGCCGCCGATGATCACCTCGCCGTCCTGGTCCTTGTGGAACTCCATGATTTCCAGCAGGGTGGTGGTTTTGCCCGAACCGGACTCGCCCACGATGGAGAAGCACTCGCCTTCGCGGATGTCGAAGCTCAGGCCGTCCACGGCCTTCACGGTGCCGATGCGCCGCTTGAGCAGAGCACCCTTGGTCAGCGGAAAGTGTTTGCGGACATCCTTGAGTTCCAGCACGGTTGAGCGGTCCCCGCGGGGGATGAGGTCAAAGCGCGAGACCGGGACCGGCGGGGCGGAAAAGATCTCGTGGACATCCACGTCCCCGCCGAGGGAAGCGGATTTGATGCAGGCCGCCTGGTGGTAACCAGTTCCCGGAACCGGGCTCAAAGCGGGCTCGCCGTCCAGGCAGGCGTCGGTCACCAGCGGGCACCGCGGTGCGAAGGAGCAGCCGGTGGGGGTGTGCAGGAGGTTCGGCGGGATGCCGTCGATGGGGACCAGCGAGGATTTCTCCGCGACGTCCACGCGTGGCACCGCCCCGAGCAGGCCCATCGTGTAGGGCATCCGGGGATCGTAGTAGATGTCATCCACGCTGCCGGTTTCCACCGGCTTACCGGCGTACATCACCATGATGTCGTCGGCGATGCCCGCCACCACGCCCAGATCGTGCGTGATCATCACGACGGCGGCGCCCGTTTCCTCCTGCGCCGTATGCAGCACCTCAAGCACCTGGGCCTGGATGGTGACGTCCAGGGCCGTCGTCGGCTCATCCGCGATCAGCACGCGCGGGTTGTTGGCGATGGCGATGGCGATCATCACGCGCTGGCGCATGCCGCCGGAGAACTCGTGCGGAAAAGCCCTGAGCCTGTTCCTGGGGCTGGGAATGCCCACCATTGCCAGGAGTTCGACGGCGCGGGTTTCCTTCGCCGCCTTGCTCATGCCGGGGTTGTGGATGGTGAGGGCCTCGGTGATCTGGGTCCCCACGGTGTACACCGGCGTGAGGGAGGACAGCGGGTCCTGGAACACCATGGCTATGTCGTTGCCGCGGTACGCGCACATGGCCTTGTCGCTGAGGCCCAGCAGTTCCCTGCCCTTGAGCCTGACCGAGCCGGAGATCTCGGCCGTGGCGGGCAGCAGGCCCATGATGGCCAGCGATGTTACCGATTTGCCGGACCCGGACTCCCCCACGATTCCCAGCGTTTTGCCGGGCATGAGGTCGAAGTTGACGCCCCGGACGGCATGCACAGCCCCGTTTTCGGAGTTGAAGCTGACGTTCAGGTCCCGGACGGACAGGACAGCGTCCGACGGCGAGTGGAGACCGGCGATGTGGAGCCGCTCGGCCGCTGTGGGGGCCGGGTCCGCCGGCTCAAGGAAGGTGCTCATTTGCTCATCTTCTCTGTGCTGTTCTTTTTGGCCCGGCCAACCGAACTGGAGCTCGGGTCGAAGGCGTCACGCAGGCCATCGTTCATCATGGCCAGGGATCCCGTGAGCAGGAACATCACGGTGAGCGGGACCCAGAACATCCACGGGAAGGTCTGGACCTGGGACGTGGCGCCGCCAATCAGCACGCCGAGGCTCACATCCGGCACCTTGATGCCGATGCCGATGAAGGAGAACGCCACTTCGGCGAGAATGGCCCCGGTGACGCCGCGGGTGATGTCCAGGACCAGCAGCGACCCGATGTTGGGGACCAGGTGCCGCCACACGATGCGCCGGGGCGGCACGCCCATGTACTGGGCCGCCTTGACGAAGTCCCGCTGCATCAGCGACATGGACATCGAGCGGATAAGCCGCGCGGTCCCCATCCAGCTGAATACCAGGAGCACGATGATCAGCAGGAGCCAGCTGGGGAGGTTCTTCTTCAGGCCGTCCCCTCCGCCGCTGGTGGCCACTGCCACCACCAGCAGGGCGGGCATCATGATGAGGGCCTCCAGAACGAAGAGCATCACCTTGTCCACTTTGCCGCCGAAATAGGCCATGGTGCAGCCATAGACCGCGGCAACCAGGACGGATACGAGGCCCACAATCAGGCCGATCATGATGGAGATCCTGGTGCCTTCGACAGTCATGGCGTAGAGGTCGATGCCGGCCTGCGACGTGCCCAGGAAGTGGTCGCCGGAAGGCGGCATGCCGATATTGAAGGGGTCGATGGTCTCCTTGTCCCAAGGACTGAAGAACCCGCCGAGAAAGGAGAAGATGGTCAGGCCCAGGAAAACCGCCAGCCCGGCGACGGCAGTTTTGTTCCGCATAAAGCGGCGGAAAATGATGGTGGATTTGGCGATCACCACATCGGCATTTTCGAGATGCGCATCCTGCGCCACTGCTGCCGGATCAACGGCATTGAGGTTGGTCATGGCTACTGCACCCTCACTCTCGGGTCAACAAGCGTGGTGGCGAAGTCGGCGAGGATGGCGCCCAGGGCGAAGATGACCGAGCCGTAGGCGAGGGTGGCCGTGGCCGCATTCACATCCTGCAGCGAGATGGCGTCAATGCTCCAGGACCCCACTCCTGGCCAGGCGAAGATCTTCTCGGCGAAGAAGCCACCGGCGAAGATGGCCGGGATAGTGAAGGCGATGCTTTGGGCCACCGGGATGAAGGAAACCCGGAGGGCGTGCCGGGTGATGGCCTGGTTCCGCGTCAGCCCCTTGGCGCGTGCCGTCCGGACGAAGTCCGCATTGACGTTGTCCAGCAGGTACTGGCGCTGCGCGATCTGGTACGAACCCCAGCCGACCAGCGTGATGGCGATCGTCGGAACCGCATAGTGGGCCACCATGTCCACAAACTGCGCCCACCCAGGCTGCATGCCCGGCGTGGAGATGCCCGTCACGAAGAAGATGCGCTCCCCGACGGTTTCGTTGATGTTGATGGCACCGAGCTGCACCAGGAAGTAGGCAATGGGCGCAGGCACGATGTACGCGAGGTAGCTGTAGGAGGTGATCACCCGGTCCTGGAACTTGTACTGCCGGGCCGCCGAGTAGACCCCGAGGGCGACGCCGATGACCAGCGTCAGGACGATGGATGCGAGGAAGAGCCGGGTGGAGATCCAGACGCGGTCCCCGAATTCAGCGTTGATAAAGGCGCCGTTGGGGCTGCGGCCCCAGTCCCAGCGGGTCATGATCCCGGTGAGCCACTCAACGTAGCGCTCCCACGGGCTGAGGTCCGGGTCCAGGCCTTTCAGGCGCATGGAGTTGGCGACCTGCTCGGGTGTGGGCCGGGGAATCCGCTCCTGCTCGAGGAGGGCTGGCTTGAGGGAGCTGACCGCCAGGAAATAGCCGGCTGACGTGGTCAGGAAAATCATAAAGACGTAGGTGATGCCGCGCTTGGCGAGGTACCTGATCATGTGGCAGCTACTTCAGGATCTTTGCCACCAGGACCGCGGACGAACACTCCAAGGGATGCCCCTGGGCCGGCAACGGAGTTCCTGCCTTCACTACATCCACGTTCCAGATCCTTCCGATTTCCCGGCCAGCAACGGGTCTCGCCGCCACCGGGTCCCCACCAGCGTGTGGCCGGCCTCCCGCGACCAGCGCAGAGCAAGTCCGGGTGGACTATGTTGCGGGTCACATTCCAGAGGAAACTACCACAGAGTAGCGTCCGAAATGCGGGCACCTGAGCGGAATCCGCGCGCTCCGTATCAGATTGTTATGAATAATTCAGTGGAATTGATGTGACTGGACGAGCCACTGGATTCAGGCGTACTCTACCGCCCGCGGACCACCCGCGTAACAAGTTCCCGCCAGGAGTCCGTCAGCCGCTCGGGCGCCAGGCCGTGGACGCGGACGGCGTGCAGGAGCCGGTCCGGATCCAGTGTTGCGGCCAGGGACATGGCCATCAGCAGCGGATCCGCATCCATGCCAGCCTCCCGGAGGAGGAGCTCGATGTGGCGCTGCCACAGCTTAACTGCCGGGACCTCGTACCGGCTGCGGGCCGAAGCCTCGGCCGCCCTCGCCAGGTCCCCATGCTCCATCACATACGCGATCCGCTCAGCACCGAAGGCGATCAGCCGCTCCAGGCCCGGCGCGCCCGGCCCCAAGGGCGGCGGGCCGAACATAAAGCGGGCCTGGAAGGCGGCCTCGGAATCGCTCAGCAGCGTCATCATCAGCCCGGCGCGGCTGCCGAATCGGCGGAAGACGGTGCCCTTGCCCACGCCGGCCCGCTCGGCCAGCCTGTCCATGGTCAGGGCGTCCGGGCCACATTCGGCAATCAGCTCCCGCGCCGCGCCCAACAGCCGCTCACGGTTCCGGGCAGCATCACTGCGCTCAGCGGGCGGGCCGGAGAGCGAACCGGGCAGCAGCGGGATAAAGCTCACAGTCCATATCCTAGACCCGGGAATAATAATCGGACTACGGTCCGTTTAGACCATGAAGGCACCAAGCCTCCACCTTCCACCGGCCAGCGGCCCAGCCGCGGCCCCACTACAGGAGTCCGTATGTCGAAGAGCACCGTCCTCACCCTTGTTGGCAGCCTCCGCGCCGAATCCACCAACCAGAAGCTCGCCGAAGCCATCCAGCTGAACGCCCCCGACCAGGTTGACGTGGTCATCCACGAAAGCCTGGGCAACATCCCGTTCTACAACGAGGACATCGACGTCGAGGGCCAGGTTCCCGCTGCTGCCGCCGCCCTCCGCGCAGCAGCCAACGACGCCGACACTATTCTCCTGGTGACCCCGGAGCACAACGGCACCGTGCCAGCATCGCTGAAGAACGCCATCGACTGGCTGTCCCGCCCCTTCGGTGCCGGCGCCCTCTCCGGCAAGCCCACCGCCGTCGTCGGTACCGCATTTGGCCAGTTCGGTGGCGTGTGGGCACAGGACGAAGCCCGCAAGGCGGTGGGCATTGCCGGCGCCCAGGTGCTCGAGGACGTCAAGCTCGCCGTCCCGGGCTCCATGGTCCGCTTTGCCGAGCTGCACCCGAAGGACGATGCCGAGGTAGTGGAGCAGATCAAGGGCGTCTTCGACGCACTCGCCGCCGCCCAGCCGGCAGCGTAAGGCAGCCGCACGCAGCAGCGCCAAGCACCCAAATGCCCCGGGCACCGCAAGGTGGCCGGGGCATTTGTTATCGCACCGTGAGCGGAGTGGCGCTCACGCCCGAACGTGTGACCAAGTCTTGTTCCAACCGGTACCTCGCGGGCATTTTCAGGGCTGAGGGACCGCCGTAACGTTTAATGCACGGAATGCATTCGGGGATGGAACGCGGTGCGGACATGGCAGGCAGGCGGAGCGCCGGAAAGCTGATGGCGACGGCGGCAGCACTTACGCTTCCGCTGTGGCTGGGATGCTGCGCCCCCACCTCCAACCCGTCTGCCGGGAGCACCGTCGCGCCCGGCGCAACCACCATTGAACACTCGGACCGCGTCCAGCCGCCCTTGGTTCCGATTCCCCAGCCGCAGGCACCCCCGCCGGTCACCGCCGTACCCGCCGAAACCACCGGCTCGTCCGCCGCTTCGCCCTCCGAGCCCTCGGGCCACGCGTCCGGCGGGGCGCCCCGCACACTGGAACAGGGCCCGGGCAGCGCTCCGGCGTCCGGAACTACTTCACCCGGAACTGCCGCGCCCGGAGCCGCCGCGGCACCCGGTACATCTACTGCCTTGGGAGCAAGCCCCTCGCCGGCCCCCGAGTCCTCGGCCCCGCCCCCGGCCCAGCCGGCCCCTGGCCAGTCCGGCGGATCCCAGACGGTGACCGCCTACTACGTGCTGCTCGACGACGGCGGGGCGGGAGGTGTGCGCTTTGGCTGCAACGACAGCCTGGCCGGCGTCCGCCGCACCGTGGCTGGCTCCACGGAACCGTTGGCCAATGCCATGCGCGCCCTGCTGGACAACACCGCAGAACCCGCCCCCGGCCTGTACAACTCCCTGTCCGGCTCAACCCTCACGTTCCTGTCCGGCACCTTCGACGGCACGGCCGTAACGGTCTACCTGTCCGGCTCGATCCGTCCGGCGGGGGTGTGCGACATCCCGCGCATCGAGGCCCAACTCACGCAGACCGCCGTCGCCTCGGTGGGCGCCATCCGCGCCGAGGTCTACGTCAACGGCGTGAGGCTCGCCGAGGCACTACGCCTCCAGTAGCGCAGCTGATCAACAGATGTTGCCTTATCGGCAACTGCCGGCTGTATCCTGAAGATGTGAGCCACGAAACACTTGATGCCGGCGCAGTGCAGTTACCGGCCGAAGCCATTGATGCCATCGAGCGCGCGGCCACGTCCGCCCACCGCACCACCCATCCCCATGAGGCGCTGTTTTCGGAGCGCGCAGCCAACATTAAGCAGTCAGCAGTGCGGGACGTTTTCGACATTTCGATGCGCCCCGGACTGGTGTCCCTTGCCGGGGGCAGTCCGTACCTGCAATCCCTTCCGCTTGAGCGGCTGGCCGCCACGGCGGCAAGCATCATCGCCAACGAAGGGCTCACGGCCCTGCAGTACGGCGGCGGGCAGGGCACGGAAGAACTGCGCACCCAGATCTGCGAGGTGATGGCGGCAGAAGGAATCCTGGACGCGGTCCCGGAGAATGTGGTGATCACCGCAGGCTCCCAGTCGGCCCAGGATGTGGCCACCAAGGTCTTCTGCAACCCGGGCGACGTGGTGCTGGTCGAGAACCCCACCTACGTGGGTGCCCTCAATACGTTTGAGGCGTACCAGGTGGAGGTGGCCACCGTGGAAATGGACGACGACGGCCTGGTGCCTGAGCTGTTGGAGGCCCGGATCGCCGCCCTCCAGACAGCCGGAAAGAACATTAAGTTCCTCTACACCATCCCCAACTTCAACAACCCCTCAGGAATCACCCTGGCCGGGGAACGCCGCCAGCGGGTTGTTGATATATGCCGGAACGCGAATATTCTCGTGCTGGAAGACAACCCGTATGGGCTCCTCCGGTACAACGGGACACATCTGGCACCGCTCCGCGCGGCCAACCCCGCCGATGTCATCTACATGGGATCGTTCTCCAAGATCTTCGCCCCTGGTCTCCGCATCGGCTGGGCATTGGTCCCGGAGCACCTCCAGCGGCGCTACTACCTGGCATCCGAATCTGTCACGCTGTGCCCTCCGACGCTGAACCAGATGCTGGTGTCCGCCTACCTCAGCGACTATGACTGGAAGGGCCAGATCGAGACCTACCGCGGACTCTACGCCGAACGATGCACGGCGATGCTGGCCGCCCTGGACGAACACATGCCAGCCGGCACCAGCTGGACCAGCCCGGAAGGCGGCTTCTTCGTCTGGGTCACGCTGCCGGCAGGCGTGGATACCTATCCCCTGCTGCAGAAGGCGATCGACGCCGGCGTGGTCTTTATCCCCGGGGCTGCCTTCACACCGTCCGATTCGCCGTCCAATAAGCTGCGGCTGGCGTTCAGCGCGGTGCCGCCCGACGCCATCAAGGAAGGTGTCCGCCGCTTGGCCCCGGTACTGCGCGAAGCCCTGGGAGCGCTGTAACGTTGGCCGGACTGAGTGTGGCCAAGAGTGAAACTGAAAGAGGAGTCCAAAGCATGAGCGGAATTATTGTTGTTGGCGTTGACGGCAGCGGCACCGCCAAGAAGGCCGCCGAATCGGCCCGGGATCTCGCCGCCGCCGTGGGCGCCTCGCTGCACGTCGTCTCAGCCTTCGACAGCGACCGCACTGAGGTCTTCGGCTCTGGCAGCGACCAGTGGATCGTTTCCGACGCCGACGGTGCCGAGCATGTTGCCAAGACAGTGGCCGAGGCCCTGGCCGGTTCCATCAAGGTGACCTACTCGGCAGCCCGCGGCAAGCCTGCCGAAGCGCTCATCAAGGAAGCCGAGCGCCTGGGCGCCAAGATGATCGTGGTGGGCAACCGGCGGATGCGCGGCATTGGCCGGGTCCTGGGAAGCGTGGCCAACAGCGTGGCTCACAACGCCACCTGCGACGTCTATATCGCCAACACCTACGACGCCGACTAACTGCCAACGGGGCCCTTGCTTACTCATCAGCGCCGCCAACTTGTAGGCCACGACATTCTCCTGGGCCGCCACGGCAACCACATCTGCTCCATGCGGGTGGACCGCGGCAACGGCCGCGTCATTGCGCTGCTGGATGACGGCTCCGTGGACAGCGCCCCCAACCTCATCGCGCCGGGGCTGCTCCTGCCGGAGACCCTGGAGAGCGTGCTGCGCGGCGACTGGAAATTCTTCGCTGCCCTCTCAGGCATTGCCCTGGTTCTGGGCGGCCTGATGTTCGCCACATTGCCTGCCTTGGCTGACGCCATGGCGGGTAATCTCGAGATGGTCGAGATGATGACGGCCTACTCCGCCTACGGCTACTGACGCCAGGCTTCCGCTAGAGGAGCCACCCGCGCAAAAGCCACCACAGGCCGGCCATCACCAGACCGCCGAACAGCGACCCGGCCACCACCTGTGCCAGGGTGTGCGCGCGGAGCACCACCCGGGACCAGCCGACGGCGGGAACAAGCAGGAGTAACGGCAGCCAGGCCGGACCAAGCATCAGAACGGAAATAACTGCCGCCGACGACACCGCCGCCGCGTGGCCGCTGATCTTCCAGAAGGGGCTCACGGCGGCCAGCACAACGATGCCGCCGACGATGGCCACCACCATGACCATCACGCTTCGCGGCGCACCGGCGGCCTGCAGCACCACCAGGCCGGCGGCCACGGACGCCAGTGCCATGAGCAGTACGGGTGCCCGCTGTTTACGGTTGCTGACGTGGTGGTCCGTGACCTTGCCCAGCCTTACGAGCCCCAGGAGCACAACGAGCGGCAGTGCGCACACAAACAGCGCGGCCAAGGCTCCATAGCCGATGGTGCCTGGGAATCCGGCCTCGACTACAGGGCTGACCAGCAGCTGAAGCGTCACTACCACCGGTGGTTGGAATACCTCTGTCAGCCATCTGGCGGCCCGGTTCCTGGACTGAATGGCGGTTTGGTTCACGGTGTTGATGTTCTTAGTCCCGGCGACCTAGTCCAGCAGGAGCGCTGGCTCCTCAAGGATCGCGGCGACGTCGGCCATAAAGCGGGCGGACAGGTCCCCGTCCACCACCCGGTGGTCAAAGGAGCCGCCGAGGGTGGTGATCCAGCGCGGGATGACCTCTCCGTCCAGGACCCAGGGCTTCTGCTTGATGGTTCCGAAGGCAACAATGGCCACTTCACCCGGGTTGATGATCGGCGTTCCGGTATCAATGCCAAGCGCACCGATGTTGGTGATGGTGAGCGTTCCGCCCTGCATTTCGGCTGGCTGTGTCTTGCCCGCCCGGGCCGTGGTGGCCAAGTTGTTCAGCGCCAGCGCCAGCTCCTTGAGCGACAGGTCCTGCGCATCCTTGATGTTCGGCACCATCAGCCCGCGCGGGGTGGCTGCAGCGATGCCGAGGTTCATGTAGTGCTTGACCTGGATCTCGGCGGCGTCGGTCCCGTCCACGTTGTCCACCCAGGTGGCGTTGACGCTGGGGTTCCGGGCGGCGGCCCAAATGACGGCCTTGGCCAGGATCAGCAGCGGGGAGACCTTGATTCCCTCAAAGTCGCGTGAAGCCTTCAGCCGCTTGACGAATTCCATGGTGCGGCTGGCATCAACATCAACAAAGATGCTCACGTGCGGCGCGGAGAAAGCCGACTCCACCATCGCCTTGGCCGTCGCCTTGCGGACGCCCTTGACCGGAATCCGTTCAATCCGCTGGTCCTGGGGCTTGCCTGCCTTGCCCCAGAAGCCCTCGGCCTGGTCCAGCTCTGCATCGCGCTGGGACTGGTAGCTGACCAGGTCCTCGCGCGTGACTTCGCCGCGGGAGCCGGTGGCCACCACATCGGCGAGATCGATCCCCAGATCCCGGGCGATCTTGCGGACGGGCGGCTTGGCCAGGACGCGGTTCACGAGCCCTGTGATCGTTCCGCCGAGAGTGGGCCGGTTATCGACGGCTTCGGTGATTGCCTGGGTCTCGACAGGTCTGACCGCCGGGTTTTCGGTGACTGAGCTTGTCGAAATCGCCGGGACCGGGGCTGACCCGGCCGGGGCGGCGGGTGCCGCCTTCCGGGGACGGCGCTTGACGGCGTCGGCCTTGGGGCCCGATCCCACCAGCGGACCGCCGGCCAGGGCACTGCCTGAAGTGCCGCCGTCGTCCGCGGGAAGCTTGCCATAGAGGGGCTGGACGGGAGTTTCAGGGGCCGGGACATCGGCCGGCGTCGGGTCACCGGAGACGGCGTCAGAGACGCTGATGATGGCGGTTCCGACGTCGATGGTCACGCCCTCGGGGACCAGCAGTTCGGTGACGGTGCCGGCGAAAGGGGACGGCAGCTCAACGAGCGACTTGGCGGTCTCGATCTCGCAAAGGACGTCGTTGATGGCAACTGTGTCCCCTGGCTTGACCTTCCAGGCGACGATTTCCGCCTCGGTAAGGCCTTCGCCAACGTCGGGCAGGTTGAACTTGTTCAGAGTCATGATGTCCTCTTTCGCGGCAAGCGTGAGCGGGAAGCGTGAGCGGGAAAGGTGCCTGCGCCTAGTAGGCCAGGGCGCGGTCCAGCGCCTCGAGGATCCGGTCGATGTCGGGGAGGTAGTCTTCCTCGACCTTGGCCACCGGGTACGGCATGTGGAAGCCGCCCACACGGATCACGGGAGCCTCCAGTGAGAGGAATGCACGTTCGCTGATCCGGGCAGCAATCTCGCCGCCGATGCCGCCGAAGGTCGGTGCCTCATGCGCCACCACGAGCCGGCCTGTCTTCTTGGCGGACGCCGTGACGGTGTCGAAGTCGATCGGCGAAATGGAGCGCAGGTCGATGACCTCGATGCTGTGGCCATCCTCGGCAGCGGCGTCGGCAGCGGCGAGGGCGACCGGCACGAGCGGTCCGTAGGCCACCACGGTGGCGTCCGTGCCCTCGCGGAGCACGTGTGCCTTGAAGGGGTCGGCCGACGCGCCGGGGTTCTGGGTGTCGACCTCGCCCTTGAGCCAGTAGCGACGCTTCGGTTCGAAGACGATCACGGGGTCCTGGCACTCCACGGCCTGCCGGGTCATCCAGTACGCGTCGTGGGCGTTGGACGGTGTGATGATGCGCAGGCCTGCGGTGTGGGCGAACAGCGCCTCCGGTGATTCCGAATGGTGCTCAATGGAGCCGATACCGCCGCCGTAAGGGATCCGCACAACGACGGGAACGGTGAGGTTGCCGTTGCTGCGGGCGTGCATCTTGGCCAGCTGGGTGGTGATCTGGTTGAAACCGGGGAACACAAACCCGTCGAACTGGATCTCGCAGACGGGCAGGTAGCCGCGCAGGGCCAGGCCGATGGCCGTGCCGATGATGCCGGACTCCGCGAGTGGCGTGTCCACCACGCGGTCCGCGCCGAACTCCGCGAGGAGGCCGTCAGTGACGCGGTAGACGCCGCCCAGGGCCCCGATGTCCTCGCCCATAAGCAGGGTCCGCGGGTTGTTGTCCAGAGTTGCGCGCAGGCCCTCGTTAATGGCCTTGGCTATGGTCATGGTGGTCATCAGCGGGCCACTCCTGTCGCTGCATCATCCGGGTCCGGGCTGCCAGGTTCAGCGCTGTTGTGCTCCGGCGTTTCGGCGAAACCTGCACTGTATTCCTCAAACCAGGCCAATTCCTCGGCCACCAGGGGGTGGGCCTCGACATAGGTGTTGGCGAAGGCGGTCCGGATGTCCGGGGTCTCGAGGTCGTAGGTGGTCTTGCGGACGTAGGCGGCGAGTTCGTCGCCGTCAGCCTTGACGTGGTCAAAGAACGCGTCATCGGCCAGCCCCTGGGCACGGAGGTACTTTTCCAGACGGTCAAGCGGATCCTTGGCCCGCCACAGGGCTTCCTCGGCGGATTCCCGGTACTTCGTGGGGTCATCAGCCGTGGTGTGCGCACCGACGCGGTAAGTGAACGCCTCGATCAGCACCGGCCCCTTGCCCTCGCGGGCATGTTCGAGCGCCCACTCGGTCACGGCGTGGACGGCGATCGCATCGTTGCCGTCCACCCGGATTCCCGGGAAACCGTAACCCTTGGCACGGTTGGACAGCGGAATGCGGGTCTGCACCGAGCTGGGAACGGAGATGGCCCAGTGGTTGTTCTGGCAGAAGAACACCACCGGCGCGTTGTAGGAGGCGGCGAAAACCATGGATTCGTGAACATCGCCCTCGGAACTGGCCCCGTCACCGAAGTAGACCATCACCGCGGCCTTGGGCTCGGCCGGCCGGTCCTGCGCCCCATCCGCGGCGACTGCGGCGGCCGCCTTCTGGTCCCGCTGGATCCCCATTGCGTAGCCGACGGCATGCGGCGTCTGCGCGGCGAGGACCAGGGTGTAAAGATGGAAGTTGGTGTCCTTCGGGTTCCAGCCGCCGTTCGAAACCCCGCGGAACTGGCGCAGAAGCTCCGCGAGGTCGACATTGCGTGTCAGCGCCACGCCATGCTCGCGGTAGGTGGGGAAGATGTAGTCCTGCGGCTGGCTGGCCCGCCCGGAGCCGATCTGCGCGGCCTCCTGGCCGGTCAGCGGGACCCACAGCGCCAGCTGGCCCTGGCGCTGGAGTGCGGTTGCCTCCACATCGAAGCGGCGGATCTTGGCCATGTCAGCGTAGAAGCCACGCAGCTTTTCACCGTCCAGCCGATCCGCATACGCGGAGAAGACCGGATCCGTCCCCAAGGTCCCGTCAGGCGCCAGCAGCTGCACCATAGGCTCGGCCGGACTGCCCAGTTGGGCCTCGGCCTCAGCCTCGAGTTGGTCGTCTGCCGCTGTCTCATCGAACTCGGTGGAGGGCAGATGTGTGGCGCCCATACCGTCTCCTTGCTTGCCGCATGCGGATGCATTGCAATGTCGCTGGGATATATGCCGCTAGAGGAATGCATTCCCGTGTTGGCATATATATTGGCTTACTGGTCCTTACTTTATCTTCAGTAGGTGCCGCTCCTGATGCATGTTAAGCGCTAGGAACGTCGTGGCGCCTTTGTATAGTTTGCACAGAGATCGAGGAACCGGCTGTTGGCCTCTGCCTCCCCGATGCTGACCCGCACGCCTTCGCCGCCGAAGGCTCGCACCGAAAGCGCCTGGGTGCCCGCCAGTTCGGCAAATTCCGAGCTGTTTTCGCCCAGGTTCAACCAGACGAAGTTGCCCTCCGCCTCGGGTACGAACCAGCCGAGTTCACGCAGTCCGGAGGCTACGCGGGCTCGTTCGTCCACGATGCTTTGTACCCTTTCTACAACCAGGGGGTAGTTCTGCAGCGACACAATGGCTGCATTTTCAGCGATCTGTGACACGGCGAAGGGCGTGGCCGCCACGCGCAAGTACTGGGTCAGCGCGGGGTTCGAGACGCTGTAGCCCACGCGCAGGCCCGCCAGTCCGTGTGCCTTGGAGAACGTCCGGAGCACCACAACGTTCGGGTATTTGCGGTACATCGCGATGCCGTCCACGGCATCGCTGGCGCGGACGAACTCCTGGTACGCCTCATCAATCACCACCACGACGTCGGACGGGACCGCCTGGATGAACCGCTCCGTTTCGGCAGTGGTCAGGATGGGGCCGGTGGGGTTGTTCGGGGTGCAGAGCAGGATGACTTTGGTGCGGACCGTTACGGCTGCAGCCATGACATCCAGGTCGTGGCGTCCCTCGGCCGTCAGCGGAATGCGGACGCTCTCCGCACCCACAAGGCCCACGCTGATGGGATACGACTCGAAGGACCGCCACGCATAGATCACCTCGTCCGCTTTGCCGTCGTCGTTCTGGCCGGCGAACGTGGACAGCAGCTGGTTGAGGGCGCCGAGGCTTCCGGCGCCGGTGACCACGTCCTCGGCCGGCACTGCCAGGAATTCGGCGAGCGCCGCACGAAGCTTGCTGCTGAGGGGATCGGGGTAGCGGTTGAAGTCCGTCTGGTTGGAAATTGCCTCCAGCACTGCCGGAAGAGGGGGCAGGGGGTTCTCGTTCGAGGATAGCTTGTAGCTGGCCAGCCCATCCACGGCGACGGGAGGCTTTCCTGCAGCGTACCGGGGTAGCCGGCTAACCACGGGGCGCGGCCGGATTTCGCCAGGCAGGATCTCTGATGAAGTCATGCAAACTAGCCTACTTCGCCTGACCGGCACGGGCCGGGTGGGCGCCCAGTCGGGGCTCAGGGCAGTGTGACAGCATGGGCCTATGCGCTCTTTTATTGTTCGAGTCCTTATCAACGGGCTGGCCCTCTGGATTGCCAGCTGGATACTGCCGGGCCTGGATATCTCAACTTCCGCCGCTACCGAGGCGGTGGCCACCACGGGCGTCACACAGGGCACGGAGACCATCGGCGTCGTTCTCGCGTACCTGTTTATCGGGCTGATCTTCGGCGTGGTGAACGCGTTTGTCCGCCCCCTGGTCAGCTTCCTGTCCTTGCCCATCACCATCCTCACGCTTGGACTGTTCACTATCGTCATCAACGCCGCCATGCTGTACCTGACGTCCTGGCTCAGCAGTTACACGCCGGTGAACTTCACCATCGATTCGTTCTTCTGGACGGCCGTCCTCGCGGCCATCATCATCACCCTCATTTCGCTGGTTGCCGGGCGGCTGACAGGCGCCGGTAGGCGCTGACCGGCGAGCCTGATCTGCTCGGCCGGATTGCCTGGCAGCATCATTTAGCGCTGTGTCGGCTGCGGCGCCGGCACCGGACTATCACGTCGCACCGGCTGGGGTGAAGACGGTTGCGCTGAGGGTTGCGGCGGCTGAGGTGGCGCCTGCGCCATGGGCGTTGGCACCGCCCCAGGGGCCAGCGCGGTCTCGGGAGGCTTCGAACGGGACAGCGCGAAGCGGGTGGCCGTTGCCGTGCCGCCTGCCCCCAGGACGCCGCCAAGAACCGCGGTTGACGCCATCAGAGAGGGATCGTCGCTTGCTGCGACGAGCCGCGCGGCTCCCTGGTAGTTGTTGAGATTGTGGCCCGGCCCGATACCGAATTCGCCGCCTTCGGGCGTGGTTACTGGGCTGTTGAGGGTCACCGTAACCCGGTTTCGGGCGTCCGGGTTCGGTGTGCCGTCACTGCCGGGCACCCAATCCTGCCGGTGCTCCAGGTGAAGGGCAGTGACGTCGGCGTCCGGAACAATGCCACCCACGGGAGACCCTGCGGTGAGGACAAATTTCATGTCGTACTCGTTAAGGAATAGATCGTTGGCCGCCAGGTTCATTGCATGGATTCCACCTTGGCTGTAACCCACGGCCACTACGGGTGCCCCCTTTTCCGCGCCGGCTGCCTGCAGGGCCCGTAGCACCGCCGCGTTGATTTCTGCGGAGTTGTGGCCCAGCCCTTCAACGATGCCGGCTTCGTCGAAGGGATTAACGCCGCCCATTTCACCTCCGGCCTGCGTTCCGGGAATGACCACCACGTAGGCCTTCTGTTCCCCGTTATCCACTTCGACGACTTCGATGTAGCCTTCACCGCGTTCATCGATGATCCGTGCCCGTTCCAACAACGCAGCCGGAGAACCGTCGAATTCAATGGGCAGCGTCTCCTTCTTTTCCAACGTGACCGAACGCGGCTGAAGGATTCGGTTTGAACGCCCGGACACACCGGCGAGCAAAGGTACCGCCGCCGCAATATGCCTGCCCGCCGCCATGTCTGCCGCAAGCGCTACCCAAAAGCGCTCCGGGGAGACTGCCAGCAAGGCAGCAATCGCAAGAGGTCCCACGGCGAGTTCCGTGACTTCCCTGTTGGGAACCGGACCCATGCCGAGGTCTACCGCCTGCCGGCCAAGGGTTTCGGAGCTCGTCAGGCCGCCCCCAATTCCGCGCGAGAATCCCGCCCACGCTTCCGCCGTTTCGTAGTCTCTTTTGCAGTCCCGCACCTGGCTGCTGATTCCCTGCAGCTCCGTCCGAACCGCCTGGACGCTCCATTGGGCCTCCCCGACGTCCATCAGGGCCGCCGTTCCGGTGGGACGCGCTTCATCCTGGTACGGGCACAGGTCTTCCCAGATGCGGCGAACCTCCACTTCCACGGCAGCCAGCTCCCCCGCAGCAGCCTCGAGCTTGTCCGCGCCGCCTACGAGCTCCTCCAACTGAAAACTGATGCCACTAACGCCGCCCCTGATTTCCATGCCTCCGTCCACGGCAGGCCCTGTCAGCTGGATAGGACCGCCGCTGCCGGATGGCGTCACCTCGGCCATCAGTACCGCCCCGCCGGGTTGCCGGCGGACATTCCCACCGCCTGCGCATGGCGTCTCACCGAAGCCAACGCGTCCTCAAGCCGTACCCTGGCCGTTCCAAGAGCCACCTCCTGCAACGCCACCGAGTTCCTGTACGCCCTCCCGGCAGGTGACTGCCAGTCCAAAAGCTGGATCTCGCGAAAGCCGCCGAGGACCTTTTCCACCCTCCCCAAGCAAAGGTCAACCCGGGCCGCCAACTGCTGAACCTCATAACCTCGGGACATGCATGCCGCCATGTCGGCTGCCGTCGCGTCACTGCCCATGCCCGTTCCCCCTCCCGGATACCCGCCCGAACTTCTCGTCAGTCAAGGCCAACTCCTGAACCCCGACGCTACGGAACGCCGCCCCCACGACGGAAGCACCGCCGTCGGCTATGTGGACAAGTCACGCCGCTGTTCACATGCGACGGACCGCTTAAGCGGCAGTGAGGAGTTCATGAAAGAATCAGCACATGCCTGAAACTGCCGCCACAGCTGATACCCGCACGCCCTCCGGACGCCTGGCCCTCGCCGCGTCACCGGACCAGATCGCCCTGGGTCCGCTGGACGGCCGTTACCAGTCCGCCGTTGCGCCCCTCGTTGACTACCTGTCCGAGGCAGCCCTGAACCGTGACCGCGTGGCCGTGGAAGTCGAGTGGCTCATCCACCTGACCAGCAACAATGTCCTTCCCGGCGCAGGCCGGCTCACCGCGGAACAGCAGGAAAAGCTCCGCGCGATCGTCACCGAATTCAACTCCGCCTCGGTGTCCGAGCTCGCCGAAATCGAAGCCGTTACCGTCCATGACGTGAAGGCTGTGGAGTACTACATCGGCCGCCGGCTGCCCGCCATCGGCATCGAGAACCTGACCGCCATGGTCCACTTCGGCTGCACGTCCGAGGACATCAACAACCTCTCCTACGCCCTGGGCGTCAAGGGTGCTGTGGAGGACGTGTGGCTGCCCGCCGCACGCGCCCTCGTTGCCCAGATCAGCAAGATGGCCGAGGACAACCGCGCAGTCCCCATGCTGTCCCGCACGCACGGCCAGCCGGCCACGCCCACCACCCTGGGCAAGGAACTGGCCGTCATCGCGCACCGCCTGACCCGCCAGCTGGACCGGATCGCGGGGACCGAATACCTGGGCAAAATCAACGGCGCCACCGGCACCTATGCAGCCCACGTGGCCTCTGTCCCCGGCGCTGACTGGCAGCAGGTGGCCAAGTCCTTCGTCGAGGGCCTGGGCCTGACCTGGAACCCGCTGACCACCCAGATCGAAAGCCACGACTGGCAGGCCGAGCTCTACGCCGACGTCGCGCGGTTCAACCGGATCCTGCACAACGTCTGCACGGACATGTGGAGCTACATCTCCATCGGCTACTTCGCCCAGGTCCCCGTGGCCGGCGCCACCGGATCCTCCACCATGCCGCACAAGGTCAACCCCATCCGGTTCGAGAACGCCGAAGCGAACCTGGAAATTTCCTCCGGCCTCCTGGACGTGCTGGGCTCCACGCTGGTGACCTCCCGCTGGCAGCGCGACCTCACCGACTCCTCCAGCCAGCGCAACATCGGTGTGGCGTTCGGCCACTCCCTCCTGGCGATCTCCAACGTGGCCAAGGGCCTTGACCGCCTCGATGTTGCCGAAGACGTGCTCGCCGGGGACCTGGACACCAACTGGGAAGTTCTGGGCGAGGCCATCCAGATGGTCATGCGTGCCGAAGCGATCGCCGGCGTCGAAGGCATGGAAAACCCGTACGAGCGCCTCAAGGATCTCACCCGCGGACAGCGTGTGGACGCCGCCCGGATGCAGGAATTTGTCCAGAGCCTGGGCCTCTCCCCCGACGCCGAGTCCCGGCTGCTCGCCCTCACGCCCGGCAAGTACACGGGCATCGCTGACCAGCTGGTGGACCACCTCAAGTAAGCACGCCCGCGGGCACAAGAAGTACGACGGCGGCGCCGGGTCCTTGGAGGGCCCGGCGCCTTTCGGTGGTTGAGCTTGCCGAAACCGGTTGCGGTGGGCGCGCCCGACGTCGGCCCGGCAGGCAGACGCCGGATCTCGCCGCCGGATGCGAAACTGGAGTCATGAAGCTGCTCCTCATCCGCCACGGACAGACCCCCGGCAACGTACTCGGCCAGCTGGACACCGCCCACCCGGGGCCGGGGCTGACCGAGCTGGGAGAACGCCAGGCCGAGGCCATGGCACGGTCCCTGGCCAACGAGCAGATAGGCGCAGTGTACGCATCAACACTTCTGCGGACCCAGATCACGGCCGCCCCGCTGTCCCGGCTCCACGGGCTTGAGCTTGAAGTCCTGGATGGGCTGCACGAGATCGAAGCCGGGGCGCTGGAGAAACTGACCGATCACGAGTCGCACATGCGCTACATGGGGACCGTGTTCGCATGGGCAGCCGGTGACCTGGAGCGCCGGATGCCGGCGGGCCCGGACGGCCACGAATTCTTTGAGCGGTTCGATACCGCGATCAACCGGATTGCCGAGCGCGCGGCCAGCAATGGTGGCTCCGCCGTCGCGGCCGTGGTGAGTCACGGCGCGGCCATCCGCACCTGGACCGGGCTCCGCGCCGCCGGCGCCGACCATGAGTTCGCGGCCCGCCACGTCCTGTCCAACACGGGCATCGTGGCCCTGGAAGGGGACCCCGGCGCCGGTTGGAAGCTGATCCACTGGGACGGGAGCCCGGTGGGCGGCCTCGCTCTCGCGGATCCGACCGCCGAGGACCCTACGGGCGGCGCCGCGTAGCCGCTGGGAAACACTGGACGCCATGTGGCGGGGCGTCCATGATGAAGTCAGGCATGAGGCTTCCCCAGGGGACCACGGCCAGTGGTGCCAGCCCTTGCCGTGGAGGCGCAGTGGAATGTCACGCGAAACCGCACCGGCTGCCCAGGGAGGGGCTGCCGGTCCGTTCGAGGCCAACGATTCCTTCTTCGCGGACTACTACGAGCACGTCGCGGCGGAGGACCTCCTGGACTACAGTCCGGAGACCCTGGGCCGGCGGGCTCGGTACCACGCGGAATTAGCGGGCATCCGCGCTCCCGGACAGTCCGTCGTCGGGGTCCTGAATGAAACCGATGCGAGCATCAAGATGGTGGTCGCCAATGACATGCCCCATCTGGTTCACTCGGTGACAGCCGAGCTGACCAGGGAGAGTCCGTCGATCCGGCTGCTGGTGCATCCCACGTTCCGGGTGTGGCGGGACCCTGAAACGCATGCGTTGCTGGACGTCGCGCCTGGGCCATCGCGGGCCGGACTGACAGCGGCGAACGCCGGCCACGCGGAAATCCCGGACGTCCGCCCGGACGAGTTGGACGGCATCCAGGACGGGACCACAGAGACTTGGGTGGCCGTGGAAATCGGCAGGCTGCCTGGGGACTCGGGCGCCGAGGAAGTCATCGCGAACCTCCACGGGGTGCTGGCCGATGTTCAGGCAGTCGCCGAAGACCTCCCAACCATCCATGCCCAGGTGACAGCCGCCGTCGGCTCCGTTGACGGATTCCCCAGCGCCACGGTCCCGGCCCCGGATCAGCTCCGGGAACTGCTGCTCTGGCTGGACAACGGCAACTTCGTGTTCCTCGGGTACAGCGAATATGAGCGCACGACGGCGGGCGGCCGGGATGCCCTGCGCGTGCGGGCGGGCGCGGGGCTGGGGCTGCTCCGGGAGGACCGTCCGGAAGGCGGGACTGGTCCCGCCTCCGGCGCACCTCACACAGAGGAGTCCGGGGAGGCAAGCCCCCACAGCCCGCGGGCACTCACGCTCGCCACCTCGGATCTGCGTTCCTCGGTCCCCCGGCCCGCCTACCTGGACGAGATCCGTCTTCGGATCTTCGACGATGGCGGAGCCGCGGCCGGAGAGCGGCGCTTTGTGGGCCTGCTCGCCCCGGGCGCCACAGGCCAGTCCGTACGCCGCATTCCGGTGGTCCGGGACAAGGTCCTGGCCGTGCAGGAACACCTTGGTTTCAAGACTGCCTCGCACCAGGGCAAGGAACTGCTGGCGGTGCTGGAGTCGTTTCCACTCGACGAGCTGTTCCATATGGAACAGCACGATCTGGCCCAGCTGGCCACGGAGATCCTGCGCCTGCAGCAGCGCCGCCAAACGCGGCTTTTCCTGCGGCCGGACAGCATCGGCCGCTTCATGTCCGCCCTGGTTTTCCTTCCCCGGCGCCGCTACAACACGGCGGTCCGGCTCAGGATCGAGCAGGAACTCAGGCACGCCTTCAAATCCCCGTCCATCGAGTTCGAGGTCCGGCTGGGCGACTCCCCCATGGCCCGGGTGTTCTTCCGGATCCTGCTGGGCCCCGGGACGCCAGCGCCCGACGTCGACCCCCTGGAGCTGGAGCGGCGTGTAGTGGCGGCAAGCCGCTCGTGGACGGAGGGCCTGGACGAGTCCCTCCGTGACCAATTCACCGCAGAGGAGGCGGCGCGGCTCTCGACACTGTGGCAAGGCTCGTTTCCGCCCGGCTACCGTGCGGACCACGACGCCGAGGACGCGGTCCGCGACATCGCCGCCTTCGAGGAATTCGACCTTGACGGGACGGGCGGGCGCTGGACGACCCTCTGTTGGCTGTCTATGTCCGGCCGGAAGCCACGCGGCCGCCGGCAGAGGACGCGCGGATGCGCCTCTACCTCAGCGCCCAGGACCTCTTCCTCTACGACCTCGGGCTGAAGTACCCGCCCGGCATCGATCCCCTGGAAACCAGCATGCTGCTGGCGGATTCGTTCTGCGCGGCCATGCGAGGAGACATCGAGTCGGACGGCTTCGACGCCCTGGTGATCAGGGAGGGGGTCAGCTGGCGCCAGGCCGTGGTCCTCCGCAGCTACGCCAAATACCTGCAGCAGCTGGGCACCCTGAATTCCTATGGCTTCATGGCGGACACCCTGCTGTCCAACACCCGGGCCACGCACGCACTGCTCGCGCTGTTCCACGCCAAATTCGTTCCCGGCATTGACTGGACCCGGCGCCTCCGCGAAACGGCCGCCGCCAGGAAGGAACTGATGGCCGCGATCGAGGAAATCCCCAGCCTCGACGCCGACCGGCTGCTCCGCACGTTCATGAACCTGATCGAGGCCACACTCAGAACCAACTACTTCCTGGACCGGCCCCATGTGAGCTTCAAGCTCAGCCCGGGCGCCATCCCCAACGCACCGTTTCCGAGGCCCAAGTTCGAGATCTGGGTGTACTCGCCGCGCGTGGAAGGGGTTCACCTGCGGTTCGGCATGCTGGCCCGCGGGGGCCTGCGCTGGTCGAACCGCAGCGAAGTCCTGGGGCTGGTCAAGGCCCAGAACGTCAAGAACTCGGTCATTGTGCCCACCGGGGCCAAGGGCGGCTTCTACGCCAAACGGCTTCCGGATCCTGCGATGGACCGGGCCGCATGGATGGCCGAGGGGCAGGAGAGCTACCGGATCTTCATCAGGGGAATGCTCGATCTCACGGACAACCTGCTTGGTTCCGGAAACGGCGGCTCGGTGGTAGCCCCCAAGAATGTGGTCCGGCACGACGGCGACGATTACTACCTGGTGGTGGCCGCAGACAAGGGGACGGCTGCTTTTTCGGACACCGCCAACGAGGTGGCCCACGCGTACGGCTTCTGGCTCGACGACGTCTTCGCCTCCGGCGGGTCCGTAGGCTACGACCACAAGGAAATGGGCATCACGGCCCGCGGCGTGTGGGCGTCGGTGAAGCAGCACTTCAGCGAGCTGGGCCTGGACACGCAGCAGGAGAATTTCACGGTCGCGGGCATTGGCGACATGAGCGGCGACGTCTTCGGCTACGGGATGCTGCTCTCCCGCCATATCGTGCTAGTGGCGGCCTTCGACCACCGGCACATCTTCCTGGACCCAAACCCCGATCCGGACACCTCCTATGCAGAACGCCGGCGACTTTTCGGGCTGCCTCGGTCCTCCTGGGCCGACTATGACGCCCGGGCCATCAGCGCGGGCGGCGGCGTCTACGCCCGGTCCGCAAAGACCGTCCTAATCAGCGATCCGGTCCGGATCGCGCTGGGCCTCGAAAGTGGCCGGAGCAGCATGGCGCCGCAGGAACTCCTCCAGGCCATCCTTCGCGCCCCGGTGGATCTGATGTACAACGGCGGCATCGGCACGTACATCAAGGCCTCCAGCGAAACCCAGGCCGAGGCGGGAGACAAGGCCAACGACGCCATCCGCATCAATGGACACGAACTGCGGGCCCGGGTCATCGCCGAAGGCGGAACCCTTGGCGTCACCCAGCGGGGCCGGATCGAAGCCGCGCTGCACGGAATCCTCCTGAACACCGACGCGATCGACAACTCGGCCGGCGTCGACTGTTCCGACCACGAGGTCAACATCAAGATCTTCGTCGATGCGATGATCGCGGCAGGACTGATGCGGCGGGAGGAGCGGACCGGGTTCCTGCATTCGCTCACCGATGAGGTGGCCAGGCTCGTCCTGAAGGACAACACCGAGCAAAACGCGCTCCTCGTGGCCGAGCGGCAGCTCGTGCTGAACTGGAGCCCCGGGTTCGAGCGGACCATGGACTGGCTGGAAACCACGGCCGACCTGGACCGGAACCTTGAAGGGTTGCCGAGCACGGCGGCCCTGCATGCCCGCCTGGAGCACGGGGAAGGACTGACCTCCCCCGAACTGTCCGTGCTGGCCGCCTACGCCAAGATCGAACTGGCCCGGGAACTGAATGCCAGCGACCTCGCCGACGACCCCTGGTTCCACCAGGCCCTGCGCAGCTATTTCCCCCGCCAGATCGTGGAACGCTTCGGCGCCGAACTGGACAGGCATCCGCTGCGCCGTGAGATCGTGGGAACCGTCATGGCCAACGACATCGTCAATATCGGCGGAATTACTTTCGCGTTCCGCGCCATCGAGGAAACCACGGCCAGCGCCGCCGCCGTTGCCAGGGCCTTCGTGGTCCTGCGGGAGGCTTACGATCTGGATTCGATAGTCGCGGCCCTGGCCGCACTCCCCCCGGAATTCCCCAGCAAGGAAAGCGGCGGGGTGGCCCTGCACATGCGCAGGCTTTTGGACCGCGCCACCCGCTGGTATGTGACCCATGACCACAGGGACCAGCCGATCTCCGAAGCCCTGGCCCGGATCAAGCCGACGCTCGACATCCTGCGAACCAAGACCTCGCACTACTTGCGCGGGGCCGATCTTGACCTTATGGAGGACCGCCTGGCGCACTGGGACAGCGTCGGTCTGCCCGCCGAGCTCGGCAAGCGGGCGTCTGATTTGCTGGAAAGCTTCGGTCTCCTGGACATCTCGCTCATCTCGGAACAAGTCCGGGAGCCCGTCACCGCGATCATCGACGTCCACTACGCAATCTTCGAGCGCATTGGCGTGGTCAGGTTGTTGCTTCGCATAACGGACCTCCCCAGGGCGAACCGCTGGGAAGCCCTTGCCCGGGCGGCGCTGCGCGACGATGCCTATTCGGCCGCCGCCGACATGACCACGTCCGTCATGAAGTCCACTCCGCCACAAGCTCCAGGAGTCGATGCCATGGAACGGATCGTGGCCTGGGAGCGCGGGTACCAGGAGCAGCTGGCCCGGATCAAGGACACGTTTGCTGAAGTGACCAAACCAGGGGACGTGGACATCGCCTCGATCTCCGTCGCCCTGAAGCTGCTGCGAACCCTGGTCCGCCGGTAGCCCGTGTTCTCCGGACGCTTACGCCAAGGAAACACCACGGTAACCGCGGCTTCGTAGGCTTGTTGTGCATAACCCCTCCGGCGAAAGAGGCTCGCGATGCAGACCAACCCACGGCTCAACATCAGGCAGGTCACCTGGGCCAACCCTGTGGGTGCCGATCTGCGCAGGGCCCAGCAGGCGGAACTGGACGCCCGCTTCGGTACCCCTGACCACGAACCGGGGACCCCGCCGTCGGGCGCTGACTGTGCCGTGTTCCTGGTGGCGTACGACAAAGGCTCGGGACAGCCCGTGGGCTGCGGCGGACTCAGGCTGCTGGACAGCGCCACGGCCGAAATCAAGCGGCTCTACGTGCTTCCCTATACGCGCGGCTCTGGCGTGGCCAGCTCCATCCTGGCTGCCCTCGAAGCGGAGGCGCACAAGCAGGGCATCACGCGCATCAAGGCCGAAGCAGGCTCAGCGCAGCCGGACGGCCGGAACTTCTACGAGAACTCCGGCTTCGATTCCGTCCCCAACTTTGGCGCTTACGTGGGCGTGGAGCACTCGTACTGCTACGCCAAGTCGATTGACTCGCACAGCGCCGCCCACACCGCCATGGCCTGAGCCAAATCCGGGCGGCGGTCCGTTACACAACAACTGCCAGCACGTAACCTGCGCCGCGGCACGCTAACCTCGCCATATGGAATCCACTGACATCACCTTCCGCACCCGCAAATGGATCCGGCCGGAGGACCTGAACGCCAACGGAACCCTCTTCGGCGGAAGCCTGCTGAAATGGATCGATGAGGAAGCCGCGATCTACGCCATCCTCCAGCTTGGCAACGGCCGTGCGGTCACGAAGTACATCTCGGAGATCAACTTCGTGAGCTCCGCGGTGCAGGGAGACCTGGTGGAAATGGGCCTGACGGCGACGCGCTTCGGACGGACGTCATTGACTATGCGCGCCGAAGTCCGCAACATGATCACGCGCCAAAGCATCCTCACCATCGAAGAGATCGTCTTTGTGAACCTCAGCCCGGCCGGCAAGCCCGAGCCTCACGGCTACACCGAAATCACCTATGAGCGGGACCGGATTCCCACGCATCACCTGACGGAAACCCTCATTCAGGACTGACGACGGCGGGACGGGCCCCGCGCGGGCGGGGCGGGGCGGGTGAGACCCGAGCGGGCGTGCCGGCAGCCGGGATGCCGGCCGTTTGCGATGGATCCCTGGGACGTACGGCATAGGATCGATAGCCGGACCCATTGAAAGGACCCTCTTGGCCAAGCTCTACTTCCGCTACGGCGCCATGAACTCAGGAAAGTCCACCGGGCTCCTGCAGGCCGCTTTCAACTACGAAGAGCGGGGCCAGCGTGTCCTTCTCGCCAAGCCCGACGTGGACACCAAAGGCGATACCGACATTGTGTCCCGGCTGGGCATGACCCGGTCCGTGGACTTCCTGATCTCCGCCACCACGCCCGTCCGTGAGCTCTTCGCCGCCCATGCGGCCGGCGACGACCCCGATGCCCTGCTGGAGCACGTGGATCAGAAGCCGGTGGCCTGCCTGCTGGTGGACGAGGCCCAGTTCCTCACCCCGGACCAGGTGGATGACCTGTTCCGCATCGCCGTCCTGGACAACGTGCCGGTGCTGGCCTACGGCATCAGGACTGACTTCCTGACCCGCGCCTTCCCGGGATCGCGCCGGCTTATGGAGGTCGCCCACACGCTGGAAGAGCTCAAGACCATTTGCCGGTGTGGGCGCAAGGCCATCTTCAACACCCGGCGCGTCGGCAACGAAGTGGTGTTCGACGGCGACCAGGTGGCCATCGACGGCCAGGACGTCTGGTACGAGTCCCTCTGCGGCTCCTGCTATCTCGAGGAGTCCGGCGGCCGCTTGGGCTCGTGAGTTTGCCCCCGCAGCCTGTTCCCACAATCGGAACGGCGGGGCAACGCCGCCGAAACACCCCGCTGTGATCCTTGAGGCATGAAGCCCACTGCAAGGAACCCTGCCGCGGCTGATTTGAGCTGTGAAGTCTGCGGCCTGATGCCGGAACCCACCAAGACCCGCCTGACCTTGGCCAACGTGGCCGTTATGCTCCCGATCGAACTGCTGGTCCACGCCCTCGTGGTGGGAACGCACCTGCCGTATCTTGCCAAGGTGCTGGTCCTCACGCTCACGGCCACCGTGCTGGTGATCTGGGTGGCGGAGCCCTCCGCCGCCCGGATGCTCCGCGGCTGGCTGCACGCGCCGGCGCTCCGGCACCACAGGAAGCTGGGCAGCGCACCGGCGCTGTGGCGGGCACGCACGGTGCTCCAGGACCACCCGGGTTCGCTGCAGAAAATCACCCGGGCGCTGGCCCGCCTGGACACCAACATCCTCAGCATCCACGTCCACCCCGTTGCAGGCGGTGTGCTGGACGAGTTTGTGCTCTCGGCGCCGGGGAACCTCAGTGAACGGCACCTGCTGGAGGCACTGCACGACGGCGGCGGCTCAAGTTCGCGGGTCTGGCCCACCACCGCGCTGGCCATGGCGGACGGCCAGACGAAGGCGCTGAGCCTGGCGGCACGAATCGCCGACGCCCCGGACGAGCTTCCGCTGGCAGTCGCCGAGCTGCTTCGTGCCCGCATCCTCACCCCCGCAGAGGCCACCCTGGAAGCGGACGCCGACGGCACCCGCCTGAAGATCCCCACCGCCTGGCACGGCCCCATCACCTTCGCCCGTCCCGGGGAACCCTTCACACCCGCCGAGTCAGCCCGCGCGCACCGGCTCGCCGAGCTCGCCGAAATCCTGGCCCACCGTCCGGCGCCCTCACCCTGCATGTAGGTTCCCCGCCAATGTAGGTAGCGCTATCTGTCGTTATGGGGCCTCAAAACGACAGTTAGCGCTACCTAGTTGGGCCGGTTACATCCGGATGGTGAGCGCGCCGGGCTCAATGGTCATCAGGACGTGCTTGCCGTCGCCTTCGTGGTCGCCGTCGAGCTGATAGTCATCGTTGTGCTCGAGGGTGACCTCTACGGATTTACCCTGGTAGTACTCCACGGACGTGTCCTTGCCGCGGCCCTTGCCGATCATGCCGGCCACCACGGAGAACCACCCGAATTTCCCCCTCGGTGCCAGCACGGCCACGTCCAGCAGGCCGTCATCCATCTTGGCATCCGGGAAGATCTCCAGTCCGCCCTGGACCTTGCCGCAGTTGCCCACCATCACGCTGCGGACCCCGCGGTGCACCACCGTCTTGCCGTCGAGGACGATGGTGGCCTTCACTGGTTTGCCCGGGAGGTTCCGGATCCCGGCGTCCACGTAGGCCAGCCAGCCCACCTTGTCCTTGAGGTCCTCGTTGGTGTCGGCCATGATGGTGGCGTCGTAGCCCACTCCGGCCATGACCAGGAAGACCTGCTCCTTGTCCGGATCATTGCGGGCGGCCCGGACCACGTCGATCTTCCGCTCCGTGCCCGCCAGGGCCCCGGCCATGGCGCCGTCAAAGTCGGTGACGTCCATGCCCAGGTTCCGGGCCAGGAGGTTTCCGGTGCCGAACGGAAGCAACCCCATGGGCACGTCCCCGCCGGAAAGGACCTCGGCCACACACCGCACGGTGCCGTCGCCGCCGGCGGCAATAACGACGTCGGCCCCTTGCTTGAGTGCCTCCTTCGCCTGGCCGACGCCGGGGTCCTCCTTGGTGGTCTCCAGCCAGATGGGATCTCCCCAGCCGTTCTTCGAGCAATGCTTGGCTGCCAGGGCACGGACGTCGATGTCCACCGGCTTGGCAGGATTGATGATGATGGCCGGGCGCTTGAGGGAAGTGGAGCTGTTGGCTGTCATGGTGTCCTTCGCTGACATGGGAATTGGGCCTTGCGGACAAGCGTACTTCGCTACAGCGCCTTCACCGCGCCCAGCACCTTGGCCAGGGAATCCTTGGCGTCGCCGAAGAGCAGCGAGGTCTGCGGTTCGTACAGGAGCTCGTTCTCAATTCCCGCGAATCCGGGCCGCATGGAGCGTTTCAGGAAGATCACCTGCCGGGCGTCGGCCACTTCCAGGATGGGCATGCCGTAGATCGGCGAGCCGGAGGACGTCTTCGCCGCCGGGTTCACCACGTCGTTGGCGCCCACGACCAAAGCGACGTCGGCCATGCGGAACTCGGAGTTGATCTCGCCCATCTCCTTGAGCGATTCGTACGGCACGTTCGCCTCGGCCAGGAGCACGTTCATGTGCCCCGGCATGCGGCCCGCCACGGGATGGATGGCGAAGTCCACCTCGATGCCGCGGGCTTCGAGGGCCAGGGCCAGCTCGGCCGCGGTGTGCTGGCCCTGCGCCACCGCCAGGCCGTAGCCGGGGACAATGATCACGCGCTGCGCGTAGCCCAGGAGCACCGCCACGTCCTCCGCGCTGGAGGACCTGACGGGACGTTCGCTCACGGCGGTGGACCCCGCCGTCGAACCTCCCTTGAAGGCGCCAAACAGGATGCCTGCCACGCTGCGGCCCATCGCGGCCGCCATGGCCCGAGTGAGGATGGTACCGGAGGCGCCCACCAGCGTGCCGGCCACCACCAGCAGCACATTGCCGAGCACCACTCCGGACGCCGCCACGGCCAGGCCGGTGAACGCGTTCAGGAGCGAGATGACGATGGGCACGTCCGCGCCGCCCACCGGCAGCACCAGCAGCGCACCGGCGGCCAAGCCCAGCACCATCAGCAGCACCGCGAGCGCCAGGGAACCGGTCAGGACGACGGCCACGGCGGTGCCCACGGCGGCGAGCAGCACCGCTGCCATCACCACGGGAAGGCCCGGAAAAACGATGGGACGGGTGGTCATGAGCTCCTGGAGTTTGGCGAAGGTGACCCCGGAGCCCGCGAAGGACACGGCCCCCACCAGCAGGGTGAACGCGATGGCGACGCGGACCCAGGGGTCGGCCGTGTGGCTGAGTTCCAGCAGCGCCACCAGGGCTGCGGCGCCGCCGCCCACGCCGTTGAACAGTGCCACAAGCTGCGGCATCTGTGTCATCTGCACGCGCCGGGCGACCGGAGCGGCCACGGCGGACCCCACCGCGATGGCACCGATGATCCAGGGGATGTTGTCCAGCCGGGCGGAAAGGAAGACCGTGACGACGGCGAGCAGCGCACCGAAGGCACCGATCAGGTTGCCGCGCCGGGCAGTCCGGGGCGAGCTGAGGCCGCGAAGGGCAAGAATGAAGAACACCGCGGCGGCGAGGTAAAGGAGCGAGGTCCAGACCGGATCGAGGAGGGTCACTTTGCTTCCTCCCTGCCGGTTGCTTCCTTGAGCGGGGCTTCCTGGCGGACCACGTCTTTCCGGGCACGGAACATGTGCAGCATCCGGTCCGTCACCACAAAGCCGCCCACCAGGTTGGCGGTGGCCAGCACCACGGCGAGCAGCGCCACCGCCAGGATCCACGGGTCCGCCGCCTGGCCGGCCACGATAATGGCGCCAACAAGGATGATGCCGTGGATGGCGTTGGCGCCGGACATCAGAGGCGTGTGCAGGGTGCTGGAGACCTTGGAAACCACTTCGAAGCCCACAAACACCGCCAGCACGGTGACCGTCAGCAGGCTCATGCCGTCCATCAGATTCCCCCCTCGTTCTGGACCCTGTCGATCTGGAGCCCCTCGATCCGGATCCCGTCGTTCCGGACCCGATCGTCCTGGACCCGGGGCGCATGGTCGGGCAGGGCGGGGACAAGAGCCGCCAGTGCCTCTGCCGTGGGCAGGTGCCGCACCGCGCCGTCGTGCGTGAGGCACGCGCCGGCGATCACGTCGTCCTCGAAATCGGGGGCAACGGTGCCGTCCCGGACCATCAGGGCGAGCAGGTTGGCCACGTTCTTGGCATACAGGCGGGACGCGTCCTGCGCCATCGCGGACGGTGCGTCCTTCAGCCCCACCAGCGTGACGTGGCCCTGCCCGTCGGCGGTCGGAACCAGGATGTCCTCGCCGGGAACAGCGCCCTCGACGTTACCGCCGGACTCCGCAGCGAGGTCGACGACGACGGAGCCGGGGCGCATGCCCTGCACCATTTGGCGGCTCACGAGGAGCGGTGCGCGCCTGCCCGGGACGGCCGCCGTCGTAATCAGGACATCCGCCACGGCGACGTGCGGGGCGAGGAGTTCTCGCTGGAGGGCGCCGCGGTCGGCACTGAGTTCGCGGGCGTAGCCACCCGATGCCTCCGCCGTTTCCAGGTCCAGCTTGATGAACGTGCCGCCCATCGACGCGACCTCGTCAGCGGAGGCGGGCCGGATGTCGTTGGCGGAGACCCGGGCCCCCAGCCGTTTCGCGGTGCCGATGGCCTGCAGCCCGGCAACCCCGGCTCCGAGCACCAGCACGCGGGCCGGCGGGACGGTGCCGGCGGCGGTCATGTACAGCGGAAAGAAGCGCGGGAGCCGGATCGCGGCTTCGAGCACGCAGCGGTAGCCAGCCACCAGGGCCTGGGAGCTGAGTGCGTCCATGGACTGGGCGCGCGAGATGCGGGGCACCAGTTCCAGGGCGAAGGCGGTGACGCCGGCCTCCACGAGCGCCTGCACGGTGGCGAGTTCGGACGACGGCGAGGCCAGGCCAACGGTGACGGCGCCCCTCTTCAGGGCTGCCGCCGTCGGGGGTTCCAGCGGGCGGACGTGGACCAGGACGTTCAGTTCGCCGGGATCCAGGTCCTGGACGATGCGGGCGCCGGCGTCGGCGTAATCGTGGTCTGAGTAGCCGGCGGCGGCCCCTGCTCCTGCCTCGATCAGGACGTCCAGGCCAAGCCCCGCCAGCTGCTTGACCGTTTCCGGCGTGGCGGCCACACGCCGCTCACCCTCATGACGTTCCCGCGGTATGCCCAGTTTCAAACCGCCAACTCCCTTACGGACGAGTGCTGCAGTACCTCTGGCGTTGGCTCCCAGCCGTGGTCCGGCTGTTTCAGGGCGGGGCTTCGAGTAGCGGCACTGCTGCACGTGGTTGGCTAGAGTCTATGGCGCTTTGATGGGATGCGGTGGCTATGTTGCTGCGGGTCAACCGGTTGGCTGTCTTTTGGGGCGTGTCTGCGGCTGCCCCGGGCATCGGTCCGAAGCTTGAAACGCCAGCGAGTGTTTGAATATCCACACATCCGACGATGTTGGTATATTCAAACAATGCGCAATGTTGTAATATTCATACACTTGACAGTGTTGCCATAATCAATTATGAGGAGTGGCATGCCCGCCTTCGAAGCCCGCAGCCCCAAGGAATTCGGCGCCGCAGTAAAGCACGTGCGCACTGGACGCGGATTGACGCAGGAACAGCTGGCGGAGGAACTCGGTATCCCCCGCCTGTATCTTGCGAGCCTTGAGTCCGGTACCCCGACCCTATGGGCCACACGCATGTTCCGGACTCTTCGTCGCCTTGGAATCAGGGTGACCATCAGCTACGACGTTCCCGCAGGATCCACTGGTGCCTGACCACTTGGACGTCTATCTCTACGATGATCACATTGGCACGGTAACGCCCACGCGGCGGGACCGGCGGCAGGTGACATTCACGGTGAACCCTTCATTCGCCGGGGCGCCGGGGCTTCTCAGCGAGGGTTTCTCACTCGTCCCGGGGACAACTGTCGACACCCGGCAGGTCTCCAATTTTCTCGGCGGTTACGCCCCCGAAGGAAACCACCGCATCCAGCTTGCACGTAAAGCCCGCATTGATGAGAGTGACCTGTTCGCATTCCTCAAGAAATACGGGCTAACCATGGCCGGGGCCCTCTCCTTCCGAACCGATTCGCCCGGCGACCATGCCCCCGGCGCTTACCGGCCTCTCAACACGCGAGAAGTGATCCGTAAGCTCGAAACAGCCCAGCGGGACTTTGACCTGGGAAATGAGCCAGACAGCGGCCGCTCGATGCTCCCGGGGTTCCAACCAAAAGTTCTCCTGGCGAAATTCGCTGATGAGTGGGCCTACCCGGAGAATCGGGCGCATTCGACTCACATTCTTAAGCCGCCGCCACCACACCGCCCTGCAACAATCTTCGATGAGTACTACTCCCACGAACTGTCACGACACATGGGTCTGACCAGCTTCCAGAGTGAGCTGGTCACCTACAACCGAGTCACGTTCCTTGCCATCCAGCGATACGACCGCATCGTGGAGGGAGAAGCCGTCCGTCCCATCCATCAGGAGGACGCTGCACAGGCTCTCGGCCTCGACTGGACTGACTCCGCCGTCAAGTTTCAGAATCCCGAGCAGCCCCACTCGCCGCTAAGGCCCACGGCCCGGAAGATCGCGGAACTCTTTGGATCCTTCGGCGACGGGACAGATCTGGAGATTTGGTTGCAACACCTGGTCTACAACGTGATCATCGGCAATCATGACGCGCACGCGAAAAACGCCTCCATAGTTCATGATCCGAAGGGGGATTCACGGATCGCCGACCTCTACGACGCCGTCCCCATTCTGCACATTAACGACGATCCGTCGCGGATCGGTTCACGGAAGATTGGCGACGAGCTGTCGTTGGCGATCGGCGATGAGTTCAACCACCACCGGATCACCCTTGATCATTTCTACGCCGAAGCCGCCAGCTGGGGTGGAATAGGAAAACGACGCACCGAGTCGGTCATTCGCGACACGCTTGCCCGCCTGGCTGTTGCCCTGAACGAAACGCCGGTCATTTCCGGCGGCAGCCCCGCTCTCCGGGACAGGATCGGCTATAACCTCGACCGGATTGAATCCGGAAAGTCGATCGGAAAGCCAAAAAGGCCGATCGCCGCCTGGTCGAAACGCGCCTGACCTTACGGAGGCTACCGCCGGGCGGTCAGGTCCGCCGAGACGAGCTTCGCGGTAGCCACGATTCCCCGGGTCACTGCGGCCAGATACGCTTCCGGGTCCGGCTGGGCTGCTACCGACTGGGCCTGGAGGGACACGTTAACCGCGGCCACCACTTTGGTTGGCCCGTCGTACACGGGAGCGGCAACGGACATCAGCCCGATTTCAAGCTCCTGGTCCAGCAGGCACCAGCCCTGGGCGCGGACGGTTTCCAGCACCACCAGCAGCTCGGGGACAGTGCCCAGCCCGCGCGGCGTCAGCGGTTTAATCTCCGCCGCTTCCAGGTAGTCCTTCAGTCCGGCGGGCGGCAGGGCCGCGAGCAGCACCCTGCCCATGGACGTGGCATAGGCCGGGAACCGCGTGCCGACGGTGATGCCCACGTTCATGATGCGGCGTGTGGTCACCCGGGCGACGTAGGCGATGTCCGTGCCGTCCAGCACCGCCGCAGATGTGGATTCGCCCAGCTTGAGGGACAGTTCCTCCAAGTGGGGCTGGGCCAGCTGCGGCAGGGACAGCCCGCTGAGGTAGGCGTAGCCGAGCTGCAGCACCTTGGCCGTGAGCGCAAACGTTTTGCCGTCGGTCCGTACGTAGTCCAGCTCAACGAGGGTGTGCAGGAAGCGCCGGGCCGTGGCTCTGGTCAGGTCCGTCCGGGCAGCCACCTCGGTGAGGGTCATGACCGGGTGGTCGGTATCAAAGGCGCGGATCACGGCCAGCCCGCGCGCCAGCGACTGCACGTACTGGTCACTCGCCTGCGGGGCGGCCCGTGAGTCTGCGGGTGCATTGGTCATGGTTACCAATCCTATTCGGCGCTTGAGTGCCAGTTCGCGCCCCGTGGGTTAGAGCGCGACGGCGGCGGCTGACTTGAGCGGCACGGGCACCAGTTCCTGGAGTTCCTCGAAGGTGCAGCCGAACGTCTCGCGGACTGTGACGCCGTCGGGCCCGGTGAGGAAGACGGCCTTGTCCGTGTACACGCGGGTCACGCAGCCCACGCCGGTGAGCGGGTACGTGCACGCGTCCACGATCTTCGACGCGCCGTCGCGGGTCAGGAGCGTCATCATCACAAAGACGTCCTTGGCACCCGTGGCGAGGTCCATCGCGCCGCCCACAGCCGGGATGGCGTCCGGGGCGCCGGTGTGCCAGTTGGCGAGGTCGCCCGTGGCCGAGACCTGGAATGCGCCAAGCACGCAGATATCCAGGTGGCCGCCGCGCATGATCGCGAATGAATCCGCGTGGTGGAAGTAGGATGCCCCGGGCAGCTCGGTGACAGGGATCTTGCCGGCGTTGATGAGGTCGCCGTCGATGTCGTCACCCACGGCTTCCGGGCCCATGCCCAGCATGCCGTTCTCCGTGTGGAGCGTGATGTTCTGCTCCGGCTTGAGGTAGTTGGAGACCAGGGTGGGCTGGCCGATGCCCAGGTTCACGAAGGAACCCGGCGCGATGTCGCGGGCCACCAGTTCCGCGAGCTGATCGCGGCCAAGCGGCTTGTCGGACGTCTGAATGCTGGCCTGGCTGTTGGTCTGTGCGCTCATGTTCAGGCCACCTTCACGATGCTGTTGACGTAGATTCCGGGGGTCACAACGTTTTCGGGATCGAGCCCCCCGGTGGGGACGATCTCGGACACCTGGACCACCGTGTGCTTCGCGGCGGCGGCCATGATGGGACCGAAGTTCCGCGCGGTCTTGCGGTACACGAGGTTCCCCACGCCGTCGGCCTTCAGTGCCTTGATCAGCGCGACGTCGGCGAGGATGGGCGTTTCGAAAACCTGGCCGCGGCCGTCAATAATGCGGGTTTCCTTGCCCTCGGCCAGCATGGTGCCGTAGCCGGTGGGCGTGAAGAACCCGCCGATACCGGCACCGGCGGCGCGGATCCGCTCGGCCAGATTGCCTTGCGGCACCAGTTCCAGCTCGATCTCGCCAGCGTGGAACTTGGCGTCGAAGTGCCACGAATCGGACTGCCGCGGGAAGGAGCAGATCATCTTCTTCACCCTGCCTTCCTTGATCAGCAGTGCGAGGCCCTGATCGCCCTGGCCGGCGTTGTTGTTCACCACGGTCAGGTCCTTGGCGCCGCAGTCCATCAGCGCGTCGATCAGTTCGAACGGCTGGCCGGCGTTGCCGAACCCGCCGATCATCACAGTGGAGCCGTCCTTGATGCCGGCAACGGCGTCGGCCACGGTATCTACAAAAGTCAGCATCTCTTAGCCCTTCACTGGTTTTGCCGGCGGGGCGGCGGTGACGTTTTCGAGGACGACGGCGAGGCCCTGGCCCACGCCGATGCAGATGGCGGCGACGCCCCACCGCTCACCGGAGGCCTGCAGGGACCGGGCGAGGGTGCCCAGGATCCGGGTGCCGGACGCTCCCAGCGGGTGGCCCATGGCGAGTGCGCCGCCGTGGCGGTTCACGATGGTGGGGTCGATGTCCCAGGCGTTGATGCAGGCCAGTGACTGTGCGGCGAACGCTTCGTTAAGTTCGACGGCGCCCACCTGGTCCCAGCCGATGCCCGCCTTCGCGAGGGCCTTGTTCGCGGCCTCCACCGGGGCGTAACCGAAGAACTGGGGGTCGTTGCCGTGCGCGCCGCGGCCGGCGATGCGGGCCAGCGGTTCGAGCCCGAGCAGCCCGGCGGCGTTCTCGGAGCCGATCCAGGCCGCGGAGGCGCCGTCGGACAGCGGGGAAGCGTTCCCGGCGGTGACGGTGCCGTTCTCGGTGCGGAACACGGTCTTCAGCCCGGCCAGCTTCTCTGCCGAGGACCCGGCGCGGATGCCCTCGTCCCGGACCAGGTCGGTGCCGGGGACCGGTGCGACGAGGTTGTCGTAGAAGCCCTCGTCCCAGGCGGCGGCGGAGAGGTTGTGCGAGTTCGCCGCGAACTCGTCCTGGGCCTCGCGGGTGACGCCGTATTTCTCGCGGAGCCTCTCGGTGGCCTCGCCGAGGGAGATTGTCCACTCCTTGGGCATGGCCTTGTTCACCAGCCGCCAGCCCAGCGTGGTGGACGCCAGGGTCATGTCCCCGGCCGGGTAGGGCTTCTCCGTCTTAGGCAGGACCCAAGGGGCGCGGGACATCGACTCGGCGCCGCCCACGAGCATCAACTCGGCGTCGCCGGCGTTGATCTGGCGCGAGGCGATGATCGCCGCGTCCAGGGAGGAACCGCAGAGCCGGTTCACGGACGTGCCCGGGATCGAGACCGGCAAGCCGGCCAGCAGCGTGCCCATCCGGGCGATATTCCGGTTCTCCTCGCCCGCGCCGTTGGCGTTGCCAAACACGACCTCGTCAATCCGCTCGGGATCCAGCCCGGGGGCCCGCTTCACGGATTCGGTGATGACGTGGGCGGCAAGGTCATCCGGGCGGACGGCGGCAAGGCCGGAGCCGAACTTGCCGAACGGGGTGCGCACGGCGTCGTACACAAAAGCCTGATTCATAACTGGTCCTCAAAATTCTGCGCGGTTCCCAACTAGGTAGCACGAACTGTCGTTTTGAGGGCTCATAACGACAGTTAGTGCTACCTAGTTGGGTGGGTGGGCTAGTGGGGTGGGGTGGGCGCGTTATCCGGGGTGGTGGGTGGGGTGGCGGCGTCCAGTTCTTGGAATACCTGCTGGGCGGTCTTGAAGGCTGTGTTGGCGGAGGGAACTCCGCAGTAGATGGCGGTCTGCAGCAGGATTTCCTTGATCTCGTCCCGGCTCAGGCCGTTGGTGATGGCCGCGCGGATGTGCATGGCCAGCTCTTCCCAGTGCCCGTGCGCCACCATCGCGGTGATGGTCACGGCCGAGCGCATCTGCCGCGAGATGCCCGGCCGGGTCCAGATGCCACCCCACGCGATCCGCGTGATCATGTCCTGGAAGTCGTCGGTGAATTCGTCCTTGTTGGCGTTGGCCCGGTCCACGTGCGCGGCGCCCAACACTTCGCGGCGGACCACCATGCCGCCGTCGTAAATCTGCTGGCTGGTGGCGTCCGGCTGGACGACGCCGTGCCGTTCATCGCCCGGAAGTTCTGCGCCGCTCATTTGGCTGCTCCACGGGATTCGCTCCAGGTGATGAGGCTCCGCAGCAGGTCAGCAACGTGGGCGGGCGCCTCGGCCGGGGCCAGGTGGGCCACTCCCCCGAGCGTCACGGCGTTCGCAGTGCCGCCCCCGGCGGTAATGCCGGCAACAATTTCTTCCGCGAACGACGGCGGCACAACAGTGTCTGCCGCACCCGCCACTGCCTGGGTGGGGACGGTGATGCTGCCGAGTTCGGCACGGACGTCAAAGCCGGCAAGGGCTTCGCAGCAGAAAGCGTAGCTGAAGCGGTCGGTGTCGCGGAGGGCATGCAGGAGCCGGCTGCTCCGCTCGGGCTCACGGTCCATAAAGCCCGGCGCGAACCAGCGCTGCGCGGAGCCCTGGATCATCACGGGAGTGCCCTGGCTGCGCACGGTTTCGGCACGTTCCAGCCACGCCTCGGGGGTGCTGATCTTGGCCCCGGCGCACTGGATGGACAGGCTCTTGAGGCGTTCGCCGTGCTTGATGCCCAGCTGCAGGCCGGTGGCACCGCCGAGCGAAACCCCGGCGTAGTGGAAGACTTCGCCCGGGGCGATCGAGTCCACCAGGTCCACCACTGAATCCGCCAGGCCCGCGACGTCGAAGGTCTCGGTTGCGGCGGGTGAGACGCCGTGCCCGGGCAGGTCCCAGGCCACCACGTCGTAGTCGTTGCTGAGCAGGGTGGCCGCGTCGGACCACAGGACGGAGGACGTACCCAGTGATGGTCCAACCACCAGCAGGGGACGATCGCCAAAAGCCCGTTCGGGCGACAGCAGAACTGCCTTCAGGGTCGGTTTAGCCACGGTTGGCTCCGTTCTGGGTAGGTTTGGAAAAGTCGGGGTACGCGGCCAGGATGCGTCGCGATATTTCGGCTGCCTGGCCCAGGTAGCTGGCCGGGTCCAGGAGTTCGTCGAGCCGCAGATCGGTGAGCACGCCCGCCGGGATAGCCTCGCGGAGCAGCCGGCGGTAGGTGGCGCCCTGCTCGGCGGCGGGCGCCTGGAGCGCCCGGTCCACCACGGCCTGCAGCTGCTCCTTCCCGCTGCGGCCATCCTGTTCGGCCAGCAGCGGGGCAACTGCGGCGCCCACGCCTTCGGCCAGCAGCAACGGGCCGGCGAGCTCGAGGTTGCGGCGCATGGCGTCGGGGAAAACCTGCAGGCCCTCGGCAAGTTCCCGCAGGTGCCCGGCCGCGCCAAGTGCCAGGCGGAGAAGCTGGCGCAGGGCCGGCCATTCCGTATGCCAGGCGGCGTCGGGGCGTTCGTCGTTGAAGTTGGCGGCGGCCAGGTGCAGCTGGGCCACCAGCTGCGGCGCCTGGAGTGCGGCGCTGCGGATGAGAACCGACAACACGGGGTTCTGCTTCTGCGGCATGGCCGAGGAGACGCCGCGTCCGGCGGCGCGCGGTTCGCCGAGCTCGGCCACCTCGGGCCGGCTCAGGAACAGAACGTCGGTGGCGATCTTGCCGGCGGCATCCAGCGCCGAGGCCAGGGCATGTCCGAGGGACGTGACGGCCAGACGGTTGGTGTGCCAGGGCGCGGGCGCCGCGGCCAGGCCCAGTTGCCGGGCCAGTGAGTCGGCCAGATCAAAGGGGCTGGTGGCCGAGCCGGAAGTGAGCACGGTTCCGGCGGCCAATGTTCCGGCCGCCCCGCCGAACTGCACCGGGAACTGCACGGTGCCCAGCTGCCGGCCCGCGGCGGCCAGCCCATGGAACCACTGCGCCGCCCGCAGCCCGAACGTATACGGAAGCGAGTGCTGGGTCAGGCTCCTGCCCACGCCCAGCGTGTCCGCATGCTGCTCCGCCAAGGAGGCGAGCGCCGCCGTCGTGCATTTCAGGTCCGCAAGCACCGCCTCAACGGTGTTGCGCGCGAGCAGCATCAGAGCCGTGTCCAGAACGTCCTGGCTGGTCAGCGACGCGTGGACCGCCTTTACTGCGCCGATGCGGGCACCGTCCAACGCCGAGACATGCGTCCGCAGATCTGCCAGCAGCGGGATGACGGGGTTGCCGCCGCCCTGGGCCCGGAGCGCGATGTCTGCTGCGTCGTACCGCCCCGCCTCGGCGGCGGAGGCCACGACGGCGGCGGAACCGGCAGGCGCCAGGCCCGCCTTCTCCAGCACGGCGGCCCAGCCGGACTCGACGGCGAGGATCGCCGCCAGCACCGTGCGGTCACCGGTCAGCGCCGTCACCAGGGGCGACGCCGAGACAGGACTGAGCAGGCCGACGTCGCCGTCCGCAGCGGTTCCGAAGTGGCCGGTACCTTCCATGCCGGCGGCGTCCGTCACTGGAAGTCCAGGAAGACTGTTTCGCCCTCGCCCTGCAGGCGGATGTCCCAGGTGAGTCCGCCGTCGGGATCGCGGCGGGCCATGAGGGTCTTGCGGCGGTCCGGGTCCAGGGAGCTGAGCAGCGGGTCCTTGGCGAGGGCTTCCTCGTTTTCCGGCAGGTACATGCGGGTGAAAAGCCGGTTCATCAGGCCGCGGGCAAATACGGCCACGGAGATGAAGGGTGCGGCACCGGGTCCGGTGGGGCCGGGGTTCACGGTGGTGAAGGTGTACACGCCGGAGTGGCCCACGGACGCGCGGCCCCAGCCGGTGAAGGTGTAGCCGTCGCGGACCAGGGAGCCGGTCTGCTGCACGATCCTGCCGTCGGCGTCGGGCTGCCAGATCTCCAGGATGGCGTCCGGGATGGTCTCCCCGGCGCCGTCGTAAACGGTGCCCTGGAGGCGGAGGGAACCGGGCGAGCCGGGAGCCAGGAGTTCGTTGTCCTTCTCGAACGGCAGGGCGTAACCGTAGAACGGGCCGACGGTCTGGCCGGGGGTGGGAACAAGATTGGTGGTTGTGCTCATGTTATTCCTCGTCTCCTGCTGCGCCGAGCGCCTCGTTTTCGGTCCAGGTCCGCTTGGAACCGGTGAGGACGATGTCCCAGTTGTAGCCCAGCGCCCACTCCGGCTCGGTCAGGTTGTGGTCGTAGCTGGCCACCAGCCGGTCGCGGGCGTCCTGGTCCACGATGGACTGGTAGATGGGGTCCAGCGGGAAGAGCTGGTCCCCGGGGAAGTACATCTGCGTGACGATCCGCTGCGTGAACTCCGTGCCGAACATGGAGAAGTGGATGTGGGCCGGCCGCCAGGCGTTGACGTGGTTCTTCCATGGGTAGGCGCCGGGCTTGATGGTGGTGAACCGGTACGAGCCGTCCGGGCCGGTGATGCAGCGGCCCACTCCGGTGAAGTTGGGGTCCAGCGGCGCCGGGTGCTGGTCGCGTTTGTGGATGTAGCGGCCGGACGCGTTGGCCTGCCAGATTTCCACGAGCTGCCCGGCCACGGGGCGGCCGTCGCCGTCCAGGACCTTGCCGGCCACGATGATCCGCTCGCCCTGGGGTTCGCCGTTGTGCTGGATGGTCAGGTCCGATTCCAGGGCGTGCACGTCCTGGTGGCCGAACGCCGGCGAGTACAGCTCAATGGTTTCCGGGTCCGCGTGGTGCAGGCTTTTGGTGGGGTGCCGCAGGATGCTGCTGCGGTATGGCGCGTAGTCCAGCCGGGGCTGGGTCTCGGCCGAGGCGCCGTCCTTGAGCGCCCGCGCGTAGGCATCGCCCATGGCGTTTATCTCTGCACTGAGATCCTGCTGTGTCTCCACTGCGGCCTCCTCTTCTCTGGTTGTTGCTTCTGAGTGGTGGTGCTGTCTTTACCGGTGCTGCAGGTGGTCGTACTGGACTGCGTGGCGCACGGGGGCGTTGGGGGCGCCGTAGCCGTCGTAGGCCGCGCGGCGTTCCACCATTTCGAAGAACACACTGCCCACGGTGGCCGTGTAGAAGTGGAGGAATTCGCCATCCGCGTCCCGGTCGTACAGCAGGTTCAGTTCCTGCAGCGTGGCCAGGAAGTCCGGTACCAGCCCGAAGCGTGCGTCCAGGTCCTCGTAATAGTTGGCCGGGATCTGCAGGAACTCCAGCCCGCGGGCCTTGCAGTCCCTGGCGGTGGCCACCAGGTCATCCACGGCGAAGGCGATGTGTTCCTGGTAGGTCCTGCGCTGCTGGTTCAGCGGCGCCAGGTTCAGCACCAGCCGCACGGCGCGGTCCCCGGTGGCCATGACCTGCGAGCGGACCAGGCCGGTGGGGCTGGGCACCTCCGCGAACGGCTGCGGCTCCAGGGCCAGGGCGCTTGTGTAGAAGAGGACGGCCTCGTCGAAATGCTGCCACGGCTGCGCCAGGTTGACGTGGTCGATCACGGCGGAGGGTCCGGCGGCTGGCTTTTCGAGCCCCTCCCCGAATTCGCTGGTCCAGGCCGCGGTGCCGTCGGACGTGCCCTGGCACAGGAAGATCTCCGTGGAATCCGGGGCGGCGAAGCCCTGGAACACTTCCTCGTTGGCCTGGCTCTTGCGCGGGACCGCGGGGGCCTTCAGCTGCTGGGCGCGGGCAGCGGCAATCACAGGGGAGGCGACGTCAAAGCCAAGGGCACCAATGGCAGGAGCGGTGGCGGGCGACGCATCCCCCGCTGACGTGCCCACCGTTGAGTCGTCCCCGTCTGCTGGTGCGGCCTCGTTGATGATCACCCGGGCGTGGCCCAGGCTCCAGAGCTGCACGTCCTTGGTGCGGTGCCGGCCGTTGAACTCGAAGCCCAGCTGGCCCAGGACGGTTTCCAGTCCTTTGGTGTCCGCGGCCCTGACTTCGGCGAAGTTGTAGCCTGCCGGTTCGGCTACCTGCGGGAGCGTGGCGAGTTCCATTGGATAACGACGGCGGCCGGGGGCACGGGTGCCAGCGGCACCCGTGCCCGTCTCGCCGTCAGAAGCAGCATCCAGCCACTTGGCGCTCTGCTCCTCCAGCCAGATGAGCGAGCGCATGGCGTCGACGGCGGTGCGCTCCACATCCGACTGGCGGAAGACGTCGTTGAAGATTTCCAGCGACACCGGGCCGCTGTACCCTGCCCGGACCACGTGGCCCATGAACTTGGCGAGCTCGAACTGGCCCTCGCCCGGGAAAACCCGGTAGTGCCGGCTCCAGGAGAGGACGTCCATGGAGAGCTTGGGGGCGTCCGCCACCTGGACGAAGAAGATCTTTTCCGGGTTGAAGGCCTCGATGGGGGCGGTATCCCAGTTGCGAGAGAGGATGTGGAAGGAGTCCAGGCACGTGCCCAGGTTGGGGTGGTCCACGGCTTCCACCAGCTTGTGGGCGTGCTCGTAGTCGCTGACGTACTTGCCCCAGGCCAGGGCCTCGTAGGCCGCCTTGACGCCGTGGTCCCCGGCCAGCGCAGCCAGTTGGCCGAGCTGTTCCACCCGGAGGTCGTCGCTGTCGATGCCGGCGGTGGCCACATTCGAGCAGACCAGGACGGTGTCCATGCCCAGCCGCGCCATGAGCTTGAATTTGGCTTCGGCACGCCGGAGGTTGGCGGCCAGGAGGTCTTCGGACACGCTGTCGAAGTCGCGGAACGGCTGGTAAAGATCCAGCGTGAGGCCGAGGTCCGCCGCCATCTTGCGGACGTCCTCGGGCGTGAGCGGCGACGTGACCAGGTCCTGCTCGAAGATTTCGATCCCGTCAAAGCCGGCGATGGCGCAGGCCTGCATCTTTTCCTTCAGGGTGCCGGAGAGGCAGACCGTAGCGATTCCGGTGCGCATCAGGCAGCCACCTCTTCCTTGGCCACAAGCTCCAGGAAGTGGCCGCGCATACGGTCAGCGTCGGCTTCCTGCCCGGTGAAAATCCGGAAAGAGTCCGCCGCCTGGCCCACGGCCATGCGGCCGCCGTCCAGGACCTCGCAGCCTTTGGCGCGGGCGCCGCGGACCAGTTCGGTGTCGATCGGGCGGTAGACGATGTCCGCCACCCAGTGCCGTGTTTCCAGCAGGTCCAGGTCCAGCGGGACGCCCGGGTGGGCGGCCATGCCCACGGGCGTGCAGTGCACCAGACCGTCGGCCAAGTGCATCAACTGCGGCAGCTCCGCCGTCGTACGCGCTGTGACGGTGCGGCCCGGGAAGAAGCCGGCCAGCTCGGCGGCGCGTGCCGCGCAGCGGGCGGGGTCCACATCCACCAGGTCCAGCGCCTTCACGCCGGCCGTGAGCAGGGCATAGGCGACGGCGGACCCAGCACCTCCCGCGCCAAGCTGGACCACGCGGTCCAGCCGCGCGCCCGGAAGGCCGGAGGCAAGCGCGGCGGCGAAGCCGGAGAAGTCGGTGTTGTGGCCGATGAAACGGCCGTCCTCGATGACGACTGTGTTGACGGCCCCGAGCCTGAGTGCATCCGGCGAAACCTCGTCCAGGTGCGCCAGCACAAGCTGCTTGCACGGATGGGTGATGTTCAGGCCGTTGAAGCCCAGGCTGCGGGCACTCTTGAGCAGATCCCCCACGGCATCGCCGGAAAGCCCGAGCTCCAGCAGGTCAATGGGGCGGTAGAGGTAGCGCAGGCCCTGCACATCGCCTTCGCGTTCGTGCATGGGGGGAGTGAGTGACGGCATCACGCCATCGCCGACCAGTCCCACGAGGTAGGACTCAGTTTGATTGCTCATCCGGGCAGCTCCTTTTGATACGGCACCCGGCGGGCAGCGGCGCTCGAGGCGTCTGCGGCGGGTCGGGTGATAGGGATTACAGTACAACACTTGTTCACTTCTCGCACGATTGTTCTAGATGCGAACATTTTGGAGTTATTTACCGTTGCGGCAAGCGCGCTGCCAGCTCCGCCGCGGCATCGTGCAGCAGGGGCACATGGGCCAGCAGGGCTTCCATGCTGAGGCGGAACACGGGAACGGCGGTGGCAAGGGAGGCGAAGGCGTGGCCCTGAGAATTGAGCAGCGGCACGGCCACGGCGCGCATGCCGTTCTCGTTCTCCTCATCCATCACGGCATACCCCTGGCGGCGAACCAGTTCCATTTCGGCGCGGAAGGCACCCCGGTCCGTGATGGTGTGTTCGGTGAGCGCTTCCAACTGGAGCTCCTCGATCAGGGCTTCCCGCTCCGCGTCCTCGGCAAACGCCACGAGGGCCTTGCCCACGGCGGTTGCATGCAGGGCGCCAAGGTGGCCGGGGTCGCTGGTGACGCGAAACGCCTGGGGGCCGTCAACCTTGTTAACGGTGAGGTGATGATGGCCGTCGCGGACGCTGAGGATGGTGGCCTCCCCCGTCTGCTCGGTGACGCGACGCAGCACCGGCAGGGCCGTGCCGGCAAATCCGTGATGATTGGAGACCCGCTGCCCCAGCTGGAAGATGCGGAGGCCCAGGTGGTAGCGGCGGCCGTCCGGCTCATAGTCCACAAAGCCGTCGCGCGTCAGGGAACCCAGGAGGCGGTAGGTAGTGCTGAACGGAAGTTCGGCCCGGCGCGAGATCTCCGCGGCGCTGGCACCGCGGGGTTCGTCGCCCAGGAGGACCAGCAGGCCCAGGGCCTTGCCCACCATGTCGGTACGGTCACCCTTGGGCGGCTGTGACTCGGCGGCAACGTCATCGACTGCTGTGGTTTGATTCACACTCATACGTCGATGTTGCCACATCGTGGGAACTATTTCTAGATGGTGATTATTTTCTTGACAGGTGACTGCGCTCACAGCCATCATTGCTGTATCGCACAAGTAGCTCCCACCATGTGGCTACTGGTCCGGGTCTTTCAACGGACACCAGCCGCACCGCGCTCCGCCATCACTCAGGCAGGTGCGGCTGCGCCCTCCAGATCCATCCGCGACAACGTCGTCACATCAAAGGAACTCCATGAGCCAGACACTTCCGTCCGCCGGGCCGGGCACCGTTGCCCCGGCCGGGACGCCAAAGAAAGCAGCCCTCGCCAGCTTCCTGGGCAGCGCCGTCGAATACTACGACTTCTTCATCTTCGGTTCCGCCGCCGCCCTGATCTTCCCCACGGTGTTTTTCCCGGACGCCGGGGCCAACGCGGCCATCATGTCCTTCGCCACCTTCGGTTTCGCCTACGTGGCACGGCCGGTGGGCGCCGTCATCCTGGGCCACTTCGGTGACCGGGTGGGCCGGCGGAAGGTGCTGATGTTCACGCTGCTGCTAATGGGCGCGTCCACGTTCCTGATCGGCTGCCTGCCTGACTTCAACACCGTGGGCTGGTGGGCTCCGGCACTGCTGGTGCTGGCAAGGCTTTGCCAGGGTCTCTCCGCCGCGGGCGAGCAGGCCGGGGCGTCATCCATGACGCTGGAGCACGCGCCGGACAACCGCCGCTCCTTCTTCACCTCGTGGACCCTCACGGGCACCCAGGGCGGCCAGATCCTCGCCGCCCTCGTCTTCATCCCCGTCCTGGCCCTCCCGGACGAGATCAAGTACGGCATCGGCTGGCGCATTCCGTTCTGGCTCAGCGCTGTGGTGGTGCTGGTGGCGTTCTTCATCCGGCGCACACTGCACGAACCGCCGGCCTTCGAGGAAGCCCAGAAGACCGCCCAGATCTCCAAGCTGCCCGTTGCCGACCTCCTCAAGGACCACTGGCGCGATGTGCTCCGAGTGGTCTGCTGTGCCTTCATCGCCGCTGTCTCCACCGTGTTCGGCACCCTCGCCATCAGCTACGCCAAGACCGTCGCCGGTGTTGACGGGACCACGACGCTCTGGCTGGTCGTCGGCGCCAACCTGGTGGCCCTGGGCACCCAGCCGCTCTTTGGCATGCTCGCCGACAGGATCGGCCGCAAGCCGGTCTTCATCTACGGCGCACTCTCCAGCGCCATCCTCACGCCGGTCTTCCTGCTCAGCCTGGAATCCGGAAGCGTCCCGCTGATGTTCCTCGCAGCGATCGGGTTCTTCTCCTGCGGTTACGCTGCCTCCAACGCCGTCTGGCCGTCCTTCTACGCCGAGATGTTCAGCACCAAGGTCCGCTTCTCCGGCCTGGCCATCGGAACCCAGCTCGGCTTCCTGATGGCAGGCTTCGCTCCCGCCATCGTGGCAGCGATGGGCGGCATCAGGCCCGGCGGCTGGGTCCAGATCAGCATCTTCACCGCCGTCATCTGCGGGATCTCGGCCATCTCCGCCCTGACAGCCAAGGAGACCTTCAACGTCCCCACCAAGCAGCTTGGCCTGAAGTAGGCCCGGCAGCCCAGACGTTACAGCCCGGACGCTGCTGCCCAGTTGCTTACCGGAAGGCCCGGCGTGTCCCCAGGACGCGCCGGGCTTTTCCGTACCCGCGCGGGGCAGATGGGCTGGAACGTTCGACGGCGGGAAGCGGGCAGGGTGCCTACGGCCGTCCGGTGTCCAGGACCGAGGCAAGGTCGAAGCTGACCGGTTCCTCCAGTTGGGCGTAGGTGCAGGATTCGGGATCCCGGTCCGGCCGCCAGCGGTTGAACTGGGCAGTGTGGCGGAAGCGGTCGCCCTCCATGTGGTCATACCTGACCTCCACCACCAGTTGTGGCCGGAGCGGCACAAAAGACAGATCCTTGCCCGCGCTCCACCTGCTGCCCTCCGCGTTGCGCGGGGTCCGTTCGCCTTCCTCCTGCTTGGCCCAGGCCCAAGGATGACCGTCGAAGTCCGTGACCAGCGTCTGGAGTCCCTCGAACAACTCCTGCCGGCGCTTCATGGGGAAGGCGCCGATCACGCCCACGCTCGCCAGGCCGCCGTCGTCCTTGTACAGGCCCAGCAGCAAAGAGCCGATCGCGTCCGGTCCGCTCTTGTGCACGCGGTAGCCGGCCACCACACAATCGGCCGTACGTTCGTGCTTGACCTTGAACATCACGCGTTTGTCCGGCTGGTAGCTCCCCTCCAGCGGCTTGGCCACAATCCCGTCCAGGCCTGCACCTTCGAACTGCTGGAACCATTGCTCGGCGGTGGCCTTGTCCTTGGTCGCGGCGGTGAGGTGGACGGGAGCCTTGCTGGCGGCGAGCGCCTTTTCCAGCGCTGCCCGACGCTCGGCGAAGGGCCGGCCGGTGTAGTCGTCGTCGCCCAGGGCCAGCAGGTCAAAGGCCACAAACTTGGCGGGCGTCTGTTCGGCGAGGAGCTTGACCCGGCTGGCGGCAGGATGGATGCGCTGCTGCAGGGCATCGAAATCGAGCCGGTCACCGGAGGCCCCCACCAGGACAATCTCGCCGTCCAGCACACAGCGGGGCGGCAGGTTTTCCTTCAGGGCTTCCACGAGCTCAGGAAAATACCTGGTCATTGGCTTTTCGTTGCGGCTGCCGATCTCCAGCTCATCGCCGTCGCGGAAAATGATGGACCGGAACCCGTCCCACTTGGGCTCATAGCTGAGGGCCCCGTCGGGCATCCCGCTGACGGTCTTGGCGAGCATGGGCGGGACGGGAGGCATCACGGGAAGTTGCATAGTGCTCATTCTTGCCCGGGAGGCCCGCCGGCGGTAGGCCTGAACCGGCACGATGCCCAACTGAAGGCCGCAGCGGGGTTTGACGTGTGGGATTCGCCGAATCTGTAGTGCCGGCGGAAACGAATCGATCGCGGAGAACTAACCGGCTCCTAACGTTGAGGAAACCAGGGCGCAACATTGCCCAGCCACACTGGAAGTGCCGGCAAGCGCAGGCACCAGCTCCAGCCAGGAGGCCCCCATGTTGAAGGAAGCCAAAGCCCATGTAACAAGAGTCCGCGCCCTGGACCAGCTCCACCGCGGCGATGAAATCGAGGCCCGCCTCTCCGTAGGCCCCAGCTACGACGACGTGGTCATCCGCCGTGGCCGTGTCCAGGAGACAGCACCGGGAATCGGCGTTGTCTGGATCATGGACCATCACACCGGCTCGCGGAAAGCGATCAATACGGACGAATGCAGCGTCTGGCGCATTGCCTGACCGCGTGTTGGGCCGCTGGCGCAGCACTACTTGCGGAATCTTGCACCCTTGAATCTTGTACTCCGGAGTCTTGCACGACGAGGGCGGGCGCAGTCAGTCAGGACTGCCCGCCGGACCGCCCGAGAGATACTTCGGCCCTAACCTCCGGCCACCGACTGGATGACCAGTACCTCCTGGCCGGGCGACACCTCAGTTTCCAGGCCCTGGAGCCGACGCACTTCGTCACCGGCAACGTAAATATTCACGTACCGGCGAAGCGCCCCGGTTTCGTCCCGCAGCCGCCTGGCCAGCACCGGGTAATCCCCGGTCACCGAATCCAGCAGGCTTCCCACCGTCACCGTCCCGTCGGCGGGCGCAGTCAGGATGGACTGGCCGCCGGCCAGCGGCTGGAGGATGCTGGGTAGTACGACGCTGATGTCAGGCACCGCGGGCCGCTGCCGTTTCCGGAACCGGCAGTCCAGCCGTAGAGACTACGCAGGCGCGGACACACAGGACGTCGGGGAGATGGCTGACAACCTCAGCAAACGTCTCCCCCTCATCCGCGCTGGCGTACACGGTGCCGCCGCGCGTTCCGAAGTAGACGCCGGCCGGCTCGGATGAATCCACGCCCGCGGCGTCGCGGAGGACGCTGTTGTACTCCCCCTTGGGCAGGCCCGTATCCAGGCGCTTCCAGGTGGCCCCGGCATCGTCCGTTCGGTGCACGGCAAGCTTCCCTTCGGGCGGGATCCGCTCGCCGTCGGCCTTGAGCGGCACAACCCAGGCGGTTCCTTCCCGGCGCGGGTGCGTCAGCATCACAAAACCGAAGTCGGCCGGAAGTCCCTCGGCGATGGAGTTCCAGTTTTCGCCGTTATCATCCGTGCGGTAGACGCCGTGATGGTTCTGCGCGTACAGCCGTCCTTCCACCGCAGCATCCGCCGCGATCTTGTGGACGCACTGGCCGAACTCAGGATTGGGGTCCGGCATGAAGTAGGCCGAAATACCCTTGTTGCGGGGTTCCCAGGACTCACCGCCGTCGAGCGAGCGGTACACACCGCCGGTGCTCATGGCGACGTGGACGTTGTCCCCGGCCGGATTCACCACGATGGAGTGGGCGGCGGCGCCGCCGTAGCCCGCACCCCAGTCGCTGCGGTGAGGGTGGTCCCATAGCCCGCGGTTGAGTTCGAAATGCTCGCCGCCATCGGTGGATTTCCAGACCGAAATCGGTTCGGCACCTGCCCATACCACCCCTGGCCGCGACTCTGCGTCCGGGTAGATCTGCCAGATGCGCTCCACGGCCGCGCCGGTGTCTTCGGGGAACGTGATGGCGCCCTGTCCAGGTTCGGTCCAGGTGGCGCCGAGGTCATCGGAATGGGCCACAGTCGGGCCCCAGTGCTCGGACCTGACGCCCACCATGATCCGGGTACGGCCGTCCCGTGTGTCGATCCCGATGCTCGGGATTTCGCTCATCAGGAAATGCGGGCCGGAGAAGGACCATTGCTTCCGGTCCTGGCTGGTGGCCAGCCAGAGGCCTTTTTTGGTCCCGATCGCTAAGACAAAGTTCTCTGCGGTTGCCATGCACCCATGCAACCACCCCGGCCGGAGGGCCGCAACGCTTTTCTTCGCTATGTGGACTGGTCCGAGGGGACTGCTCCGGGTGTACCGGTCCGGCGTGGCCGTGCCGGCGGCGCCAGGGGCGTCCGGTCAGTCGACGAATTCGGACTGCGTCTCGATGAAATCCCAGTCGGCTTCGGTGAGGACAGCCACCGGGGTATCCGGATGCGGCCCGCCGGCTTCGGCGATGCCCTGCAGCACCGGCAGCGGCAGTTCCGCCGCACGGAGGTTTTCTCTCAGCCATTCCTTGGTTTGCAGGTCCAGATCCAGCCACCACATGTAGATTTCCATGCCGGTCACGCACCTTTCGTATGCTCCAACGTTAGGCGCCGCTCTGTCCACGTTCAAGGGTGGAAAACTCCAGTAGCGGGCTCCCATTTCCGCGTACCCACAGGTAACGGCGCAGGTCAAAGGCGGAAAAAGACGAGTACCCGCTACTCGCGACCGCGCCCGTCCGGCGCCCCTAGCCTGAATCCACAAGCAAAACTGATCATGCTGCTGGGGGCATTCAGAGAACCGCCGCTTCTCCCTCGCCGCCATGGTCCTTTCGGAAAAATCTGGGGAGACGAAAAACCATGAAACGAACATTCGCAACCTTGGGAGTGGTGGGGCTGACAATGCTCAGCGTCACGGCCCCGGCCAGCGCGGCAGACAACTTCACTCTTTGCCACAACGGACACACCATCAGCATTGACCTTAGCGGGGTGAACGGCCTGGGTGCCCATAGCGGTCACTCAAGGGACATCATCCCTCCCAATGAGCTGCTGCCTGGCGGATTGAACTGGGACGTTCAAGGGATGGCGGACTTTGACAATGACTGCGAGGCCGTGACGCTGCCGCCGGTTGTTGTTCCGCCCGTCGTCGTGGACCCACCGGTTGTTGTGGATCCACTGGTTGTTGTTCCGCCCATCGTCGTGGACCCACCGGCAGTGGTGGCTGGGGCCGCCGGCGCGGTCACACCGGCGGCGCAGACGCCAGCACCCCAGGTTGCCGCCCCCAAGGGCGCAGCTGCCAAGGCGCCCGCCGCGGCAGCAGCCGCTGTCAGCAAGGGCACCAACCAGGGCTTCAACGCACAAACCGCTGCGGGCGGAACAGATGAAGGTACTACGTGGCTGGCCGGCCTGGGTGTCCTGCTGGGTGCAGGCGCCGTGGTTGCGGTGCGCCGCAAGTCCCGCACGGAATCGCCGACGGCGGGCTGACGCCGCCAGCGCTGCCACAGACTGTCACCGAGGGCGTCCCGCCAAAACCTGGCGGGACGCCCTCGGCGCAATTTCAAGCAGGCGCACCTTCAACCCTCTGAACGCAAAGGAACATCATGGCGAAGCACTCCAGCACCCACGGCGTCCGGGGTGGCGTTCTGCGTGTCCTGGAAGTCCTGCGCGTCCGGGCATGGAACCGTGGAGATCTGGCAATCCTGCTGTGCGGAGTCCTGGGTTTCCTGTCCCTCACCTTCGGTGCTCCGCTGCTCAAGCACGGGGAAGCCGCCGTCCCCGCAGCGGAACTGTCGGCACGGTCCCGGGCCACGCCGTCGTCCGTTCCTTGGCCGCTGTCCGCCACAGGCGGGGCGCAAGGGGCACCTGCCGAGTCAGCATCGGCCGCAGAAACCGCCGCCCCCGGCCCGGTCTTGCCGGAAGCCTCCGCGCCCCTGCGCATCCTCTATCCTGCTGCGGCAATCGACACGGCCGTCCATCCCCTCGAACCGGACGCCTCGGCCGTGGCCACCCGGACAGTGGAGCCGCCCACCACCATGGACGGGTATTGGCTGACACCGTTCGGGACTCCCGGCAACGGGTCGGGCAACACCACGTACATCATCGGGCACAGCTGGGAGGGCCGGGACGCCCCGTTCAATCACCTCAGCTCCGCTGCCGTCATTGGCGACACGTTCGAGGTCGTCACCGTAACCGGCACCATCCCTTACCGCGTGGACAGCGTCACCACATACCTCAAGGACAGCCTCAAGGACAGCCCCATCTGGGACATGGTGCCCAGCCGTGTGGTCCTGATCAGCTGCTACACGGAAGACCCGTGGGGAAAAAACGTGGTGGTCTCGGCGTCGCCCGCTGCCGGCTGACACGTCCATGCTGACGTCCACGCGCCTGACGCCCTGTTCAAGTGGCGCCCAGCGGCACAGAATGGCCTTATGAATCCAGAACGTTTCAGTGGCCCGCCTCCACTCTTGGTCGGCTTGCTGCCCGATCAGCATCCGGAGGTGCTGAAGACCGCAACATCCCTCGCAGCCAAACTGTCAGCGCCGTTGCTGTGCGCCTATGTTGACGAGGCCAGCTACCTGGTGGAATGGGATCCGACCAGATCCGCGCACCGACTGTCGCTTCACCCGGACAAGGACGACGACGATATCCGATCGGTCACCTCCGGCCTCAGGGCGGTGATCGAGCGAGCCGTGGCCGACGCCGCGACGTCGGGCGCCCCCGTTGATTGGACCCTGCGGACCCTGGCGGGGGATCCGGGCCGTGCACTGGCCCGTCTCGCCGCGGAAAGCAACTCCCCCATGATCGTCGTGGGAACGTCGGAGCGGGGCCTGACCCACCGGATCTCCGAACTGCTCAACGGATCAGTTGGACTCTGGCTGACTCATCATCAAAGCCGGCCAGTGCTGGTGGTTCCCTACCGGAGACCGGCGCATCAGGACGAGGCCTGAGCCGGGAGCCTGAGCCGTTGGCCTCGGCTCTTCGGGGCCGTTTCCGGGGGTCCGAAATAATAAAGCGAAAGTAGTTATTCGAGGTGGTAGCGGACGGCTGTACCGGCACGTAAGCTAATTCAAGCAGAAGGATCCGGTCGCAGAGGCTGGATTAATCTGCCCCAAAAGCTGCTCCGGAGTGCGTATCCCCCAATAACGCACTCCGGAGCTTTTTTCTGCCCTCCGGCAACCGTACCTACCCCTGGCTCGTGGCGAGCATCCCCGAATTGGATACCCCCAGGGGGTACTTGCTATATACCCCTACGGGGTATATATTGGCAGCATGGAACCTTCGCAGGAAACCTTGACCACACACGCTGGCACCGACCCGGCGCCTACGCATGGCTACACCGCCAACAAAGAGGCATACCTGCGCAGGCTCAAGCGCATCGAAGGCCAGGTCCGCGGCATCGCCCGGATGGTGGATGAGGACAAATACTGCATCGACATACTGACTCAGGTCTCCGCGGTCACCAAAGCGCTTCACGCCGTGAGCCTGGGACTCGTGGAGGAGCACATCGGCCACTGCGTAGTGGGTGCCGCCGCGGAACCTGACCCTGACCTTCGCGCTGAAGCCATCGACGTCAAAGTCAAGGAAGCTACAGAGGCCATCGGCCGCCTCCTGCGCTGACCACCTGCCACTGACCACCCATTCACGGCCGGCCACCGCCGGCCCCCTTTCAAGGAGCCAGCCATGAGCAGCACCTCCACCACCGTCAACGTGTCCGGCATGACCTGCGGCCACTGCATTTCGTCTGTCAGCGAGGAACTTGAATCGCTCGCCGGGGTTGAAACGGTCGACGTCGAACTCAACGCCGGGGGCATTTCCACCGTCACCATCACCTCAAGCCAGGAGCTGTCGCCGTCCGAGATCGGCGAGGCGGTAGCCGAAGCAGGGTACCTGGTTGTTGCCAACGACGCGTAACGCTGTCTGATCGGGGGATCCATCATGAGCACAGACCATCTCCATCACCAGCCTCAAAGCCGGGTGGTTGAACTGGACATTGAGGGCATGACCTGCGCCTCCTGCGTGAACCGCGTGGAAAAGAAGCTGGGCAAACTCGACGGCGTCGAAGCCTCCGTCAACCTCCCGCTGGAATCCGCCCACGTCACGGTCCCGGCCGGCATCACGGACCAGCAAATAGTGGACACAGTCAACGCCACCGGCTACAAAGCAACCGTCCGCCTCCCGCGCTACCCGAGCCAAAGCACCGCCCACGAGCACCACGCCACCGATCACGACCAGCCTCAGCACGGCGGTACGGAAGACGGGCACAGCGCCGACTCCGGTGGCATGCGGAAGCGTGCGTCTAAGGGAGGAACGACCGAGCACGCGGAGCATGGCGCCGGAGTCGGCGCGCAAGGTGACCACATGTCCCACGGCCCCGCCTCCTCGCAACTGCGCCCGCGCCTGATCGTGGCCGCGATACTGACGCTCCCGGTCCTCGCGATTTCGATGGTTCCGGCCGTGCAGTTTCCCAACTGGGGCTGGGTAGCCGGGGCCTTGGCGTTTCCGGTGGTCAGCTGGGCGGCCTGGCCCTTCCATCGCGCTGCGGCCGTCAATGCCCGCCACCTGGCGTCCACCATGGACACTCTCGTCTCCATCGGCGTCGCTGCCGCTTACCTTTTCAGCGTGTGGCAACTGGCCCTGGATCCCCGTATGACCGAACACCCGGCCATGGAGGGCATGGAAAGCGGCGGGCTGTACTTCGAAGTGGCCGCCGTGGTCACCACCTTCCTGCTCCTTGGCCGGTTCCTCGAAGCCAACGCCAAACAGAAGGCCGGCGACGCCCTCAAGGCGTTGCTGAACCTTGGCGCCAGGGACGCCACCATCCTTCGCCACGGCTCCGAACATAAAGTCCCCGCCGATCAGCTCCGCGTGGGAGATGTCGTTGTGGTCCGCCCCGGCGAAAAAATCGCCACGGACGGAGAGGTGATCGACGGAATTTCAGCAGTGGACGCATCCCTGCTGACCGGCGAATCCGTCCCGGTGGAGGTGGAGCCCGGGAGCAAGGTCACGGGCGCCACCATCAACACTTCCGGCCGGCTACTGGTCCGGGCCACACGCGTGGGCTCCGAAACCACGCTGGCACAGATGGCCCGGCTGGTCTCGCAGGCGCAGACCGGCAAAGCCCCCATCGCCCGCCTCGCCGACCGGATCAGCGCCGTCTTTGTCCCCATAGTTCTTGCCCTCGCCGTGCTCACGTTTGCGCTGTGGCTCGCATTCAGCAGCCCGGTGATTGAGCCTGCCGAGCTCAGGGCAGCTTTCACCGCCGCAGTCACCGTCCTGGTCATCGCTTGCCCGTGCGCCCTGGGCCTCGCCACTCCGGTGGGACTGCTCACCGGAACCGGCCGGGGCGCCCAGCTGGGCATCCTGATCAAAGGCCCGCAGGTCCTCGAAGACACCCGCACCGTGGACACCATCCTGCTCGACAAGACCGGCACCGTCACCACCGGAAAACTCGCCGTGGCCAACACTCTCGCGTTTGACGGATACCAGGGCAAGGACGTGCTGCGGCTCGCCGGCGCCGTCGAAGCGGCATCGGAGCACCCGATCGCACACGCCATCGCGGCCGCGGCCCTTGAGGCACAAACCGGGCACGACGACGGCGGGCGGCTCCCCGCCGTCGAACACTTCCGTTCGGCACCCGGCGGCGGAGTGGTGGGAACCGCTGATGGGCGAGTGATCCTCGCGGGCCGCACCGGCTGGCTCACGGAGAACGACGTCCGCCCTTCCGGCGCGCAGATGGAGGCGCTGGCCGATGCGGAAGCTACCGGTGCCACGGCCATCTGGGTGGCGGTGGACGGCACCCCTGCCGGCATCATCAGTCTCCGCGACACCGTGAAGCCGGGATCCGCGGAAGCTGTGGCAAAGCTGAAGAGGCTCGGGCTGCGCCCCATTCTGCTGACCGGGGACAACGCCGCGGTGGCCGCGCAGGTCGCTGCCGCCGTCGGCATTTCCCCTGACAACGTTTATGCAGGTGTTCTGCCTGCCGGGAAGGTCGACGCCGTCCGTCGGCTCCAGGCGGGCGGGGCCATTGTGGCGATGGCCGGCGACGGCGTGAATGACGCCGCCGCGCTGGCGCAGGCTGACCTGGGCATCGCCATGGGTTCCGGTACCGATGTGGCCATAGAGGCGGCGGACCTCACCGTCATGGGCAATGACCTGGGACAGGTGGCGCAGGCCATCGAATTGTCCCGGCGGACGCTGGCCACCATCAAGGCCAACCTGTTCTGGGCGTTCTTCTATAACGCCGTCGGCATTCCCGTGGCCGCCCTGGGCCTTTTAAACCCGATGATTGCCGGTGCCGCGATGGCGGCGAGTTCCGTCCTGGTGGTGGCAAACTCGCTCCGGCTGCGCAGCTTCGGCAAGTAGGCAGAGCCCACCCAACTAGGTAGCGCTAACTGTCGTTATGAACGCTCAAAACGACTGTTGGCGCTACTTACTTTCAGGGGAAGCGCCGCTCAGGCGGTGCCGAAGCGCACGGCCGCCCGGGCCCTTGCCTTGGCGGCCTCTTCGTCCCGGTGCTTGGCGGGAGCGTGGGTGACCAACGAATCCAGCAGGTGTTGGGTGATGTGGGCGATCTCGTGCACCGCCGCTTCGAAGGCGTCCTCGTTGGCCTTGGACGGCTTGGTGCTGCCGCTGACCTTGCGCACATACTGCAGCGCGGCGGCATGCACTTCCTCAGAGGTGGCATGCGGTTCGAAATTGTGGAGGGTTCGGATGTTCCGGCACATATGCCCATGCTAGGCTCTGGAACGCTTCGGATCGACCCCCCGCCCACCGGTGATCGAGCTTGTCGACATTCAACCACCGGGAGCTGTGGCCCATGGGGAGTGGTGCATGGGCAGCGGTGCCCATCGACAGTGATTTGGGGCCGGGATAGGTTCCAGGTAATGGATCTTCCGGGTGAGCCGGGGGCCGCTGGGATGCCGATCTGGATCGGATCCAAGGCAACGAGGAGAAAACTGATGGCTATTTGGGGCGCAGATGTAGAACAGCTCAGGACTCTTGGCAGCAAGCTGCAGGCCGGTGCTGGCGAGATCGAGCAGCAGAGGTCCAACCTGACGCGCGTGCTGGACAGCACCAACTGGAAGGGCCCGGACGCCGACCATTTCCGCGGCGAATGGTCAGGCACGCACACCGCGGCGCTGAACCAGGTCATCCAGGCGCTGAAGGATGCCAGCAAGAAGGCCACCAAGAACGCCAGCGAGCAGGACCAGGCTTCACGCTAACCGCAGAAGCCCTACTGCGAGGGCCCGGACACTGCACAGTGTCCGGGCCCTCGCGGCATTTATCGGCGGGTGCTCAACGAAAGGGAGGCACAACGGCGGGGCGACGGCGGTGCCCCGGCCTGTGGCACCTGCCTTTTAGGGCAAGTCCTACAGGGCAAGGCAGCCGGCACTCAGGGCACAGGTTCGACGTCGTTCGCGTGGTCCAGCGGCGCGGGCGCACCGACAGTTGCAGCGGCCGTGCCGGAGCGCAGCTCGTCCAGCCGGACCAGAACCACCCCGCCGACAATGAGGACGCCGCCCAGGAGCTGGATGGCGCCGGGCAGCTCACCCAGAAGCAGCCAGGCCCAGGTCACGGCGAACAGCACCTCGGTCAGCGAAACGAAGGACGCAACCTTGGAGCCAAGGGCGCGGGCAGCGACAACGCCGGAAACGTACGCCAGGACTGTTGCCAGGATGACCAGGCCACCCAGGGAGACCCACCAGGGCGTGATCCAGGGGCCGAGCCTGGTATCCGCGGTGCTGAAGGCCATGGGAAGCAGTCCCGTGGCGGCCGCCAGCCACATAACGGCTGCCCCCACCAGCAGCCCGGCGGACGCCAGGACGATGGGCGGCAGGGAATCATTCTCCTTGGCCGTGATGAAAAAGTAGATGGCAAGGCATACGGCAGCGGCCACCCCCCACAGGACCCCGATGATGTCGATCTTGACCGTTCCGGTGAGGTCCAGGACGAGAACCAGGCCGCCGAGCGACAGCACTGTTCCGCCGAAGGTCAGCGCCCGTGGCCGCTTCTTGCTGGCTCCCCATAGCCAAAGGACGATGAGGACGGGAGCCAGGTATTCAAGCAACAGCGCTACACCCACGGACAGGCGGGCTACCGCGTTGAAGTAGAACAGCTGGCATGCGGCCACTCCGATCAGGCCGAAAAGACCGATGGTGACCCAGTTGTCGCGCAGCTGGTACCACCGTCCGCGCAAGGCCAGAACGGCAGGAACGGCGAGGATCAGCGCGGCACCGGTCAGGCGGGCCGTCACGGCAGCGCCCGGGGACCAGCCGGTTTCCAGGAGCGCTTTGGCGAAGGAGCCGGAGAGCCCGAAGACGGCAGAGGAGAACAACGCGATTCCAAGGCCCGAGCCAAGGAATCCGCCCGCGGCTGCGGGGTTAGGGGCGGCAGTCACCGACGCCTCCTGTCAGGAGTAAAGTGTGATAGTGGTCCTGACATTACGCCCGACCCCAGTAAGGAGTCAAGATGGTCTTTGCCCCTGACACCGAAATAGCCCTGCGCGCCGTCGTCAACCTGATCAACACCGCCGCCAACGGACGCGAATCGCTCGCCACGGTGGCGGACCTGGATCATTTCCTTCAGTCCGAGGGGTTCAGTGGAGCCCGCGCCCGCGATGCGGCGGAGCTGTCGAGTGTCCACGAACTGCGCGGGCGGCTTGCCGCCCTCTGGACTGCAGACGAAGACTCTGCTGTGGCAGGCGTCAACCGCCTGTTGCGCGAGGCCAACGCACTCCCCCAGCTAATGAAGCACGATGAGTGGGACTGGCATCTGCACGCCACTGCCAGGGACGCGCCGCTGGCAGAGCGCATGGGCACCGAAGCCGCCATGGCCTTGGCGGACGTCATCCGGAGCAAGGAGATGGACCGCATGCTCGTGTGCGAGGCCGAGGACTGCGATGCCGTGGTCCTGGACCTCAGCCGCAACCGGTCGAAACGGTATTGCGATACCGGGAACTGCGCCAACCGCGCGCACGTGGCAGCGTACCGCGCGCGGCAGGCTATTGTTCGCTAGGAGTGGCTGGAGCCGGTACCGTCAGCGTCCGGAGTCTCAGGGGCGCCGCCGGCCTGGCTGGGGCCGTGTCCCCCGAATCCGTGCGACGGTTTCCGGGCGGAACTCAGGTTGACGCCGGATCCCTTGCCCAGGTGTTCGGAGTTCTCCTTGTGGCTCATGGCCAGCATGGCCGCGATCACCAGCGTGACGATGAACGCGATGCCGGCGCCCGTGAAGGCGAGGTCGAACCGCGGGGTCTTCGAGCTGCCGCCGGAGGCGAAGATCAGCACCGTAACGAAGGCGAGGACGGCCCAGAACGCAGAGAACATCAGCGGCCCCTTCACCGAGGTCCGCAGCTTGCGCGGTTTTCCTGGTTTCTGGTCTGCCAAGGTAGTTCCTCTCCTACAGCCATGCCGAAGGGCGTGCTGGTTCGAATGTGTGGGGTTGTTCCGGGCGCGTTTTCTACGCCGGGTAGAACCTTTCGCTTCTAGTTTACGGCTTCGTGGAGGCGGGCCGGGAATCGTGCCTTAGCGTCAGCCCCGACAGGACCCAGAGCACACCGGAGATGATGGCTCCGCCGCCGGCGACGCCCAGCAGGGCATGGGCTCCGAGGCTGATGAAGAAGGGCAGGATCGTCGCGGTACCAAGGCCGATGATGCCCGAGGCCAGCCAGTCGCGGGCCAGCACGTGCCGGCGACGATACTTGAGGCCGCAGTACAGCTCCACGGCTCCGGCCAGGCCAAGTCCCACTGCCGCGACGACGCCGAAGACGCGGTCCCCGTGAAGCAGCGCCAGGGCAACACCGGCGCCTGCCAGGGCGGCCCCTGCGGCGGAGAGGATCTTGCCGGGCATGCCGTCACGCGCGTAGCCGGTCTTCGGGATGGCCCAGAGGACCAGCAGGCCCGTGGCCAGCAGGTACAGCCCGCCCGCCCAGCCCATGACCTGGACCGACGGTCCGGCCCAGAAAATGGTCGCGGCGCCGAACAACAGTGCGGCCACGGCCCGGAGCAGAACCGGCTTCCACAGGTCTGCCTGCTGGGCGGTGCCGGCGGGAGCATCTGTGGGCGTCAGTGGTTGGTTCACCGGTCCAGTTTAGTGGCCGCCGGCCCTATGGCGAACCCAGCACCATCCAGCGGTCCGCCCGGGCGCGCAGGCCCAGCGTCAGCGCCCGGGCGGCCATGTACCCCAGCGCAAAGGCGGCCCACAGCCACACCAGGCCTGCGGCGGCGGACATGCCGGAGACGGCAACGGCCACGAGCATGGGGACGTAGACAGCGAGGTTGACCACGCCCGCCAGCGCCAGGTACCTGGCGTCCCCGGCGCCGATCAGCACGCCGTCCAGGACAAAAACAAACCCGGCAAGAGGCTGACCGGCTGCCAGGATCCACAGGGCGTAGGTCAGCACGGACTGGACGCCGGCGTCGGAAGTGAACAGCACCCCTGCCCAGGGCGCCGCGACGGCCAGCAGGGCTCCCGTGACCACGCCGAATCCAATGCCCCAGCGGATCATGGTCCGGGTCAGGTGCCGCGCCCTGACGGCGTTGGAGGCGCCCAGTTCCTTGCCGATCAAGGCCTGGGCGGCGATGGCAAGGGCATCGAGGGCAAAGGCGAGGAACGAGAAGATGGTCATGGCCAGCTGGTGTGCCGCCAGGTTGACGGCACCTTGCCCCGTGACCACAAATACCGTGGCCAGGATGGCGATGCGCAGGCTCAGCGTGCGGAGCATAAGCCACGAACCGACCCGGGTCATTGCGCGGATGCCGCTCCAGTCGGGCCACAGGCTGATGCCGTGCCGGGCGGCATTGCGCTGGACCATCACCAGATAGACGGCCGCCATGGCCCATTGGGCCACGCTGGTGCCTGCCGCCGAGCCCGCAACGGACCAGTCCAGCCCGTAGACCAGCCACAGGTTGAGGACAATATTCAAGGCAAAGCCTGCGGTGGCCACGAGCAGCGGCGTCCTGGTGTCCTGCAATCCGCGCAGGACGCCGGTGCCTGCGAAGATGAGCAGCATGGCCACCAGGCCGGGCATGGACCAGCGGAGATAGTCAACGGCGAACGCGCGAACCTCACCCTCCGCCCCCATCAGGGCCACCAGCGGTTCAGCAGCCCAGAAGCCAGCCACAGCCAGGACCAAGCCGAGCAGAAGTGCCAGCCAGACGCCGTCGCGCCCGGCCGCGAGTGCCTTTCCCAGCTGGCCGTGTCCCATCGCGCGGGCCACCGCCGGGGTGGTGGAGTAGGCGAGGAAAACCATCAGGCCGACGGCGGTGTGCAGCACGGCGGAGGCGAGCCCCACCCCGGCCAGCTGGGCCACGCCGAGATGGCCCACAATGGCCGAATCCGCGAGCAGGAACAGCGGTTCGGCGATCAGTGCGCCGAACGCCGGCACGGCGAGCCGCAGGATTTCCCGGGCATGGCTGGCGGGACGCTGGACGGCAGCGGGGGCGGATTGGTTGGGCACGGTTTCAGCCTAACGGCCGGCACCGCCCACCTGGCTGCTCCGCTTCCGTGACGCCGGAAGTCATGACAAAGGACACAATGGCGGACCATTAGTTGACACTTCAACTAATGGTCAGAGAGACTCGATTTATGAATCAGTCACGCCTCACCACCACTGCCATCACCGTCCTGCGCGTCGCCCTCGGCTTCCTCTTCGCCGCCCACGGCTGGCAGAAGTTCAACGAATGGACCATCGCCGGCACCCAGGCCGCGTTCACCCAGATGGGCGTTCCGGCAGCCAACGTGTCAGCGCCCCTCGTCGCAGGCCTCGAATTGGCTGGCGGCATTGCCCTCATCTTGGGCGTACTCACCCGCGTGGTGGCCGCCCTGCTGGCCGTAAACATGATCGGCGCCTTCTTCCTGGTGCACGCCTCGGCAGGAGTCTTCGCCGACAAGGGCGGGTACGAACTGGTGCTGCTCCTGGGCGCTGCCGCCCTGGCACTCGCACTCACCGGAGCCGGCCGCGTGTCCGTGGACCGCGTCCTGTTCGGCCGCAAGGGCTCCAAACTGGCAGTCCTCGCCTAAGCGGACTCCTCCTCAACGAGCAGCGCCCGACGGCGGACAGGCACCCAGGTGCCGGTCCGCCGTCGGGCTTTTAACGTCTTTGCCGTGGCAGGAGCGTCAGCCGGTCACCCCGGTCAGTTCGTTGGGCACGTGGTCCAGGTCCGTGCTGTTGATGATTTTCCCGGATTTGAGATCCACGGCATGGATCCTGGAAGCAGCCGGTTCTGTGACGTAGGCGGTTGAACCCTGGACAAACAGGGTCGGGCGGGGATCTTGCCAGGCATCCGGCTCCGTCCAGGCGCCAACCACGGAAATGGCAGTGCTCTCTTCGCCCGTCGTCGGATCAATCACATGAAGCGCCCCGTCGGTGCCCAGCACCAGAGCCTCCCCGCCCGGACCGCGGCCCAGGGAACGGAAGGAATAGCTGGCGCCCAGGTCCACCAGCTGCAGCGTCCCGGTGTCGGTGTTGACCAGCGAGATCCGGGTGGGCCGCTCCAGGTCAGCGTCCCTGTCCACCTTGTAATCGCCGAGGATCACGGGAGATTCATGGCTTCCGGCCTGGTTGCCCATGCGGCCGTACGGGTCAGGGCCTGCAACCTTGGTGAAGGCGCCGTTGCGGTAGACCAGCATGCCGTCCTCACAGCCCACCACCACGGTTTCATGGCCCGCCACTGCCTCACCATGCACGCCGGGGCACTCCTGGTTGCGGAGCAGTTCACCGCGTCCCTGCCCGCCGCCATTTTCCGGCGCACTCAGCAGCGCCAGGCCAGTGCGGCCCTCCTCGTTCCCGAGGGTGACCAGCAGCTTCCCATCCTCCAACGCGATGGCGACGCCGTGGTGGGCTTCGGGTGCGGTGTAGGTGCTGGTCTCGGGCAGGCCGGCCTTGAGTGCGTCAGTCAGCGCGGCCGGATCAAAGACCTCCACCTTCCCTGAACCGTCATTGAACAGCACTGTCTTCCCGGCGTGGTTGACCACGTGGCCGGCCTTGCTGGCGCTGAAGGCCCGGTCCGTCAGCCGAGGTGCGGCGGCATAGGAGTGCCCATGGTCGCCGTGCGCCTCGGTCCACACACCTGCATCGAAGACGCGGAAGGAATCTCCGGTGGCCACCAGAACGTGCCGGCCGTCGCCCGCCGGGCTGAGGCGGTTGAAGCCTTCCAGCGGCACTTCCTCCACGGGCTTCAGCGTCTTCGCATCGAGAACGCTAATGCCGGCGTCGTGGGTCAGGACCAGCCGAGGGGTGGGGGCCTGGCCTTCCTTCGCCCGCCCTGCTGTGGCAGAAGCGGAAGTGCCGGCCGAGTCAGGGCCTGCGCCCTGCGACGGTCCGGAGCCCGCGCCCGGAGCAGCCCCGCATGCCGTGAGGAGCAGTGCCGAAACCGCGAGAACTGCCGGGAGAGCCTGCGGATAAGTGCGCATATGGCCGGGATGTGAGTGAGTTTTTATCATATCACTAACGATAGTCATTATCAATAGTGATGCAAATTGGATGACCTCGGCTGCGTCATGGCTGACGGCGGCCGGAACGAAGTCGAACAACAGCACCAAGGGCACTCCGGCCATCCAGGCCGATCTGCTCGGTGACTGGCGTGAGGAAATTGCGTGGCCGTCGTCGGACAGCACGGAACTGCGGATCTACACCACCAGCGCCGGCACTGACGTCCGACTCCGCACCCTGATGCATGATCCTGTGTATCGGCAGTCGGTTGCGCGCGAGAACATCGCCTACAACCAGCCGCCGCACCCCAGCTTCTTCATCGGAGTGGGCATGAAACTGCCCGCACAGCCGGATATCACCTATACCGGCGCAAAGTAGCCTCCAGTAGTCCACCGACAGAACTGCCCTGTCCGCCCCAAAAGGGCGGGTGGGGCAGTACCTGTTGCGGGTATGTGTCGGCCCCGACCCTCCGGTAACACCGCGCCTCAGTAAGATCGCAGCATGACTGAGACCGCGGCCAATTCCGTAACCCTCCGCTTCCTGGCTGCCCCCACGGATGTGGGCCACAGCGGCTCGGTGGATGCGGGGACCGTCCTCGAATGGGTGGACAAGGCTGCGTACGCTGCCGCCGTGGGCTGGGCCAAGTCCTACTGCGTCACCGCCTACGTGGGCAACATCCACTTCGCGGACCCCGTGAACAGCGGCGACATGGTGGAGGTGGAGGCCACCATCGTCTACACGGGACGCTCCTCCATGCACATCCGGACCGTCGTCTCGTCAAGCGACCCCAAGGGCGGGCCTGCCACGATGCGCAGCCAGTGCATGGTGATCTTTGTGGCGGTCGGCGACAACGGCAAGCCCATACCCGTCAAACAGTTCGAACCGATCACGGCCGCGGAGATCGAACAGCGGGACCACGCCCTGGCGCGGATCAAGGTCCGTGAACGGATCGTCGAAGCCATGAACGCCCAGGAATATACCGACGCCGGGACCGCCGAACGCGTGACGCTGCGGTTCATGGCGGCCCCCACGGACGTGAACTGGGGCGGGAAAGTGCACGGCGGAATCGTGATGAAGTGGATCGACGAAGCCGCCTACGTCTGCGCGTCCCGCTACTGCGGCATGGACACCGTGGCGGTCTTCTCCGGCGGCGTGCGCTTCTACCGGCCCCTGCTGATCGGCCACGTAGTGGAGGTCGAGGCCAGGCTGGTCTACACCGGGACGAAAGGCATGCACATCGCCGTACATGTGCGCTCCGGAGATCCGAAGGGCAAAGAACTGAACCTCACCACGTATTGCCTCACGGTGATGGTGGCCCGCGACGCCGACGGCAACTCCGTGCCCGTCCCCGGCTGGGTGCCGGTCTCGGCGGAGGACAAACGCCTGCATGCCCACGCCCGCGAACTGCTCGAGATCCGTGGGACCGCCCCGGGGAACCGGCTGCCCAACCACCTGCTGGGGCAGGGCTAAGACGGAGGGATCCATCTGCTGGGGCAGGGCTAAACCAGCCAGCCAGCCCCGGCGGGAACGACCTTAGAAGCCGCTGCCGCCAGCGTCGGCCGCCATGTTGGCGAAGCGCGAGTAGTGACCCTGGAATGCCACCACAATGTCCTTGGTGGGGCCGTTACGGTGCTTGGCGATCAGGATGTCCGCCTCGCCCGCACGCGGGGATTCCTTGTCGTAGACGTCCTCACGGTGCAGCAGGATGACCATGTCCGCATCCTGCTCGATGGAGCCGGATTCGCGGAGGTCAGAGACCATGGGCCGCTTGTCCTGGCGCTGCTCGGAGCCACGGTTGAGCTGCGACAGGGCGATGACCGGAACCTGGAGTTCCTTGGCCAGCAGCTTCAGCGCACGGGAGAACTCGGAGACTTCCTGCTGGCGTGACTCCACCTTCTTGCCGGAGCTCATGAGCTGCAGGTAATCCAGGATCACGAGCTTCAGGTCATGCTGCTGCTTGAGGCGGCGGCACTTGGCCCTGATTTCCATCAGCGACATGTTCGGGCTGTCATCGATGAAGAGCGGGGCATCATTCATCCGGCCCATGGTGGTGGCGATCTTGGACCATTGCTCGTCCTTGATGGTGCCCTTGCGAAGGTCCTGCAGGCCGATGGTTGCCTCTGCGGACAACAGGCGCATGGCGATTTCGTTCCGGCCCATTTCGAGCGAGAACATCACAGTGGCCAGGTTGTTCTTGATGGCGGCCGAGCGGGCGAAGTCCAGGGCAAACGTGGACTTGCCAACTGCCGGACGGGCGGCAATAACGATCATCTGCCCCGGGTGCAATCCATGGGTGAGTTCATCGAGTTCGTAGAACCCCGTTGGCACACCGGTCATGCCTTCCCCGCGGTGTCCGGACGCTTCGATCTCGTCCACCGTGGCTTCCATGACGTCCTTGAGGACCACATAGTCCTCTGCTGTGCGCCGCTCCGCGACGGCGTAAACCTCGGCCTGTGCCTGGTTGACCAGGTCCTCCACCTCACCGTCGGAACCGTATCCCAGCTGGACGATTTTGGTGCCTGCGTTGACGAGCCGGCGCAGAATGGCGCGCTCTGCCACGATTTCGGCGTAGTAGCCGGCATTGGCGGCCGTAGGGACAGTCTGGATGAGCTCGTGCAGGTAGGCGGGTCCGCCGATCCGGTTGATCTCTGCGCGCTTGGTCAGTTCGTCCGAGACCGTAACCGCATCCGCCGGCTCGCCGCGGCCGTAGAGGTCGATGATCGCCTCGTAGATGGTCTCGTGCGCAGGCCGGTAGAAGTCCTGTCCGCGGAGGATTTCCACAACGTCAGCGATGGCGTCCTTGGACAGCATCATGCCGCCGAGGACGGACTGCTCAGCGGGAATGTCCTGTGGTGGCTTACGGCTGCCTTCTGATCCGCGGGTACCCTCGATCGAGTCCAGGTGCGTTACTGACAAAGCTGCCGTCCTCCATAGTGTGCCGCGACTTGATGCGGCGAGTAAGTCATTCACCTGCCGGGATGCCCTCCTGCGGGACCTCCACGGGACGGCATACGTTCAGGTCTATCAGCGGCCTCCGACAATGAAGCGCGGCGGGCCCGATTGAAGCCTCCGCAACGTTGAGTCTGCGCAACGCGCGTGGGAGTTATCCCCATGTTCCGCTAGTTATCCACAGAAAGCGCCGCAGCAGCCGGACCGAAGTCCTCCACTGCTGCGACAGCACATGTGCGCAACGGCGTCACAGCACCCCAAAAGCAGGTATCCCGCAACGGTAGCCGCCACCGCCCCAGCGTCCAAGCCCGCCAACCCGGAGGGCTGTGGATAACCTGTGCACTAAGGGGCATAGCTTGTGCACAGCCTGTGGGTGGACCTGTGGAAACAAAAAAACTTTTGCCGTATATAGGCGTCTGACCTGCGAAAACGTTCGTCGAAGATGTGGACTAAATTCTTTTTTTCGCAACCTTCATCCACAGCTTGCGGCGTGGCGCTGTTGAAAGATCCGGATATCCGAGCGCCTCCACCGGCGATTCATACCGGTTTAGTGATGCATCGCACACCTGCCGGCATCTTTTGACGCCACAGCGAATCGGCTGTATGCAACGGCCGGAATGTGCTGTGGATAACGGGCATCTGGCATAAGCTCTGATTATGGGCGATGTACTGATGGTGTTTCTGCCGGCTGGCGTGTTGGCGGCAATAATCTGGGCATTTACGACGGCCCTCAGACCCCGTAATTCCGGGACGTCCGACGCCGAGAAGTACCAGCAGGACCTGGCGAGGCGCTCTGCGGAGCACTATGCCGAGCAGGTACGCGTGGCAACAGCCGTGCGTGCCCGCCTGGAAGCCAACACCCGGCCCAGCCAGAACGAACAGCAGCAATCGCAGCAGGAAGACCATGCCCGGGCAGCACGGCGCGGGCAGTCCGGAGCGGGTGCCGGCCAGTATGGCTATGCGGCGCTCCCCGGCGGGATTCTGGACCCTCAGCTGGCCATGCAGTTGCAGACAATGGCGCACGACGGGCACAAGATCCAGGCCATCAAACTCCTCCGCCAGGCAACCCAAACGGACCTGGCGACAGCCAAAAAGTATGTAGATCGGCTTTAGAAATGGAATCGCTCGTGATCCCCGTTATCATCCTCGCGGTCGTGGCCGCCGGTGTCGCATTGGCTGCCCGGGCGGTCAGCAGGCGGCAGGCGGCCGCCAAGCAGGCCGGCACGGCCCCTGCGCCGGATCCGATTGAGGTGGCCCGCCGGGCCGCCACCAAGCTCTCCGAGGACCAGCACCGCAGGTTGTACGCGCTGATTGCCCAGGGACAGGCGATGGCGGCCATCAAGCTGTACTACGAGGCCACAGGAGAAGGACTGCGGGCATCCCGGGACGCGGTGGGGGCGTTGGCCGCCCACCCGCAGGCCTACCGCAGCCCTGCCGCTGAAGCGGCGGAGGCGGAGCCCGACGATGACGACACGCCCCAGCGGTTCCCCTACCGCTACCGCGCCATTGCCAGCAAGGGCGATGTAACGCGTGAGGTCAGCAGCAATATGCTCAACGACGAGATCTACGGCCGCATCCGCACGTTGGCGCGCAGTGGCGACACCGAAGGCGCCGCCACTGCGCTGACCAAGCACTCGGACATCTCCATGAAACAGGCACGCGAGTTCATCGCCCTCCTGGACGACTAAGGATCCTGGGCGGCTACGCTCCCGGACCCCAAGGCTCCCAGCCGCGGCACAGTGCGCCGTCCGGCCGTCAGAAGTCGAAGATGTCTCCCAGCCAGCCTTCCTTCTTTTTGGGCCGCCGGCGGTCGTGGTCGCGGTCATACCCCGGCTTGTCGTACTTCCGGTCGTCGTAGCGCGGCTGGTCGTAACGGGGCTGCTCGTACCGCGGCTGCTCGCGGCGGGGTTCAAAGTTCGTATACAGCGGGGGCGGAACCGGAGCAGCGACAGGCGCCGCGGCCACCGGGCGCGCCGGCGTAGGAGCGCCGCCGTCCATAGCGTCGTTGGCGCGGTCGATGATTTTGTCCAGCTCACCGCGGTCCAGCCAGACGCCGCGGCACTGCGGGCAGTAGTCGATCTCGACGCCGCTGCGTTCGCTCATGATCAGGTCAATTGAATCCACAGGACATTTCATGTTCCGGTCAACGACCGGGGACACCGAATAGTTCAGACGCCGGGATCCCGGGCGCTGACGGGGGAGCTTTGCGGACGGGCGCGGACTTTGCGGACCGGCGCCTTAGCGTCCGCCGGAAATGCCTGCCAGGAGCTGTTCGAACGGCAGGGACTCCAGTGCCGCCGGCTTGCGGCCGGGCTGATCCTCCGCGAGGAGGGCGGCGAACTCAGCCGCCGCACGGTCGATCCGCGACGATAAGGGCGAGCCGCCGTCGTCCGTTTTACCCCAGTCCTGGGGGCCGGCGAAAACGGCCGTAGCGGCCATCCTGGTGCGCAGGTAGCTGAACAGCGGGCGCATGGCGTACTCGAGGACCATCTGGTGGCGGTCGGTACCGCCGGTGGCGCCCAGCAGGACGGCCTTCTCGTCCAGGGACTTGGGGTCCAGGACGTCGATGAAGGACTTGAACAGGCCGCTGTAGGAAGCGCTGAACACCGGGCTAACGGCAATGATGCCGTCGGTTGCCTCCACGCCGGCAATGACATCCGCCAGGCGAGGGGCCGCATAGCCGGTGACAAAGTTGTTGGCGATGTCCACCGCGAGGTCCCGGAGCTCAACGACCTCAACCTTCACCTCGAAACCCGCATCGGCGAGGCGGTGCTCTGCTGCAGCGGCGAGCTGGTCGGCGAGCAGCCTGCTCGAGGACGGCACGCCCAGGCCGGCGGACAGTACGGTGATGCGGCGGGTTTCCACTTGGACTCCTGAGGTTCGATACAGCCTATGATACATGTGTTTGCATGTATCGAGATAACCGATGCCTGTCCGCGTTTATTCCAGCGGTGCCAGGTCACCGGCGGTTGCACTCCAGGCGGCATGAAATGAGCATCTGCGTTTTCCTGGATGCGCGGGAGGGGCACCCCTTCTACCTAAAGCGTTACGGGATAAGTCCCCACTCCACCTAACAGGTCACTCGGCGCTGCCCCTCCACACCTAGCTCTGGCGGGAGCACGAAATTCCCTATGTAGGACGCGATACAAAAAGCGAGTACTCAGTACTGGTGTTTACCTGGCCGGGCTGGTCATATGCTCAATTTACGGGCAGGGTCACTCGGCCGGGGGTTTCGAATTCCTCTAGAGGCACTGGCTGGATTAGTCGCCGGGGCCGAGACACCATCCGACCGAGACCACCCCAGACAGGAGACGACCATGCGCACCTGGCAGAGCAAGGCACTGCACTTCGACATCCACGGCCGCATCACGATCCGCGTCGACGCAAAGGCGCCGTCAGCGACCCAGCTCCAGAGCATGTTGGCGTGTTTCGCCACCGACACCGAACGGCCGGCCGACATCGTCGTCGACGCCGGGCCGGAGCCGATGCCGGATGCGGGTCTGCTCGAGCACGAGCTCGCGTACACGGGGAACAGCGTGCGCTTCCAAGCCGATCGCGTCCAGATCGTGAGAGACGCAGAGCAGTGGCGCATTCACGGACCGGGTGAGCTGTTGACCTCCGTGGTCCCTGTTCTCGATGTCGCCATGGTCGGTCGAGGAGCCGGCATGATCCACGCGGCAACGATGGCGTACCGGGGTCACGCGATTGCGCTTCCCGCCGCCGGAGGGACCGGTAAGACGAGCACCGCTGCCAAGCTGATGCGGCGCGAGGGGTGGTCGTTCATGGGTGACGACTGGGCCTTCCTCGCCGAGGACGCCACGCTGCTCGGCTACGCGAAGCCGATGTTCATCAAGCCGCACCACCGGGCCATCTACCCGCACCTGTTCGAAGGTGTCCGGAAACCCCTCGTCCCGTCACAGCTCTCGAAGAGCGTCGGCCGTCTCACGACGGTGGTGCATCCTTACGTCATCCGTTATCCGCGCCTCGCGGACTTCTCCCGGCGATGGTCGCCGGAGCACCGCATGGTCGAGGCGGGGACCGCGTTCCCGGGGCGAGAAGTGACGACCTCGGCCCCGCTCGCGGCCGCCATCTACATCGAGCGCTTCGAGGGCGCCCGGTCTCGGATCGTCGAGCGGACGAGCGACTGGATGGTCGACCGCATGATCGGCAACTTCCACATCGAGATGGCGGGCTTCTCGCAGCGGGTCGTGACTGGCTTGGCGGCCACGTCCGTCCTCCCGTGGCGCGAGCACTTCGCGGCGAAGGGGGTCGTGCTGAGCAAGGCACTCGACGGACGTCCCTGCCACCTGCTGCAGGTGCCCTCCGCGTACACGGCGGACGAAGCGTCGGACGACATTGTCCGGTATCTCGAGGAGCTGCTGCCGTCGGTCCTCGACCAGGAGGCCTGAAGTGCGGGACACAGAGAGTCACAGCCCTGCCGAGATCACCGCGGTCGTTCCGGCCCGCAACGCGGAGCACCTGCTCCCGCGCTGTCTGGGGGCCCTGCGTCAGTCAGGTGTAGCCGAGATCATCGTGGTGGACGGATGCTCCACCGACCGCACCGTCGACCTCGCCCTAGCGGCCGGTGCCCGGGTCCTGAGTGACGAGGGGCGCGGCCTGCCATGGGCTCGAACGCTCGGTGTGCAGAGCAGCAGCACCCGTTGGGTCCTGCTCGTCGACGCCGACGTCGTGTTCGGGCCCACGGGGGTTGCCGACCTGCTCACGGAGCTGGTCGAGGGCGGCTACGACGCCCTCCAGGCCGGTCTGGAGAGTGTCGCTGGACCGGGCTACTGGGGGCAGGCGCTGGCACATCACCATCGCACCGGCCGCAGCCGCAACTGGTTCGGGCTTGTGGCGACGGTCGTCGACCGGGACCTCATGCTGGGCGTGGGTTTCGACGACTCGTTCAAGTCGGGAGAGGACATCGAGCTGCGTTGGCGGATGCGGGAGTCAGGGCTGCGAACGGCGGTGTCACGCCGGGTCGTCGTCGAACATCGTTTTGCCGCAGACGACTTCGACTTCGCGCTCGACCAGTTCCTCATGGACGGAACGGGACTGGGACGGATGGTCCGCAAGCACGGCTGGCGCGGTGCGAGGTTGGCGCTGCTGCCCTTCGCCGCGGCAGTCCGGGGCAGCGCCTTGAGCCTCGCCGCGGGCCAGCCACGGTGGCTGCGCTACTACTTCGCCTTCTGCTGGTATAACTACGCCGGCCTGGCGAAGGGGTTGCGTCGTGAGCGCTGAGCGGGGGACCACTGTCCGGGACGGCTCGACCGTCCGGCACTCCGCTTTGCGCAGCTCCCTCGGCCTCATCGTGGGCAAGGCTGCCCAGATTGGCTGGGGTTTTGCCTTCTGGGTCGTGGCCGCGCGCGCGACGTCAGACCGTGAGGTCGGGCTCACCATGGCCGCGGTCGCGGCAGTGATGATCTGCACGCAGCTCGCGGTGCTGGGTGCCGGGTCGGCCGTAATCGTCGCGGTGGGGCGAGGAGAGCCCCCCGCACGGGTGCTGGACTCGGCGTTCGCCATCGTGGGGGTAGCCGGCACCGTGCTGGCCCTCGGCTACCTCGTGCTGCAGTCGGCTGTGGCGCCGGACACGGCGTCGACATCGGTTCTCTTCTGGCTTACGTTCCTCGCGGCTGCCGTCACCGGCACCTTGGTGATTGTGCTGGACCAGGCGCTCGTGGCGTTGGGACGCGGTGCCAGCGCGACCTTGAGGTACGCGTTGGGCGGCGGGGTTTCACTCGGGGCTGCAGCGCTCGTGTCCTGGCAGGCGCACGGCGCCTCCGCCGACGTCGTAATGGCCTGCTGGACCCTCGGGAATACGGTGGCGTGCGTCGTCGGTGTGATCCAGCTGCGAAAACTGATTGGCTACCGGCCGCGACCATCCTTGCGCTCGGCGCGCGGCCGTCCACTGCTGGCGGTGGGTATTCCGTACCAGCTCCTCACCCTCACCGAGCGCGCCCCCGGGCTGGTGCTGCCGCTCCTGCTGGCCCACACGGTGGCGCCGGAGATCGCTGCCTACTGGTATCCCGCATGGATGATGGCCTGGGCCGCCTACTCCGCTCCGATGTTGATGGGCATCGTCCAGTTCTCCGAAGGCGTCCGCGACCCGCACCGCCTGGTGTCTACAACCTGGGCGAGTCTCCGTTGGTCGCTTGCCGTAGGAGGTCTGGCGGCAGTCGTCCTCGTCCTCCTCGCTCACCCGCTGCTCAGTCTGCTGGGCGAGCGGTACGCCGACGCATCCGCGGACGCTCTGCGGTGGTTGGCGGCCGGACTGGTGCCGTACGCGGTGCTGCAGGCGTACAACGCCGTGTGCCGGGCTCTCGGCCGCTACACAGAGCCGATCGTAGTAGGCGTGACGCTCGGAGTCGCCCTCTGCACCTCAGCGCTGTTCGTCGCCGGAACGGGCCCCGGCGCCATGGCCCTTGCGTGGCTGGTGGTGCTCTCCATTGGGGCCGTTGCGGCCGGCCTCCGGTTAGTCGCCGTTCTCCGGCGCATCACGAAGGAGTCACGATGACCACCACAATTGAAGCACCCAACCGCATCCAGGGACGCTGGAAGCCCCGTGACGTGTGGTGCGCACTGGCGGGAGTAGTGTCACTGGCTCTTGCCGTGTGGGCCGCGTCCACGGTGGCAGTGCCCGTTAGCAGCGATCTGGGGCTCGCCGCCGTGCTCCCCTACCCGTTCTGGGTGGGGGTTCTGATCCTGAACGTCGCCTTCATCGTGGCGCTGCGCGGAGATGCCGCGGGCCCGGCGCGCCGCCCGGTCATGTTGTGGCTGGTCGTGGTGCTGGTGCTCGTGCTCTTCGGGACCGCAGCCTTCGTGACGGACGTACCGCGGGGTGAGGTCGCGTTCCGTCATCTCGGCATTGCGGACGCCCTCTCGCGCACCGAGGGGATCGACCCCGACATCGATGCTTACTTCAACTGGCCGGGTTTCTTCGCCCTTCTGGCGACGGTGCTGAAGGCGACCGGTCTCGACCCGGTGACCGTTGCCCTGTGGGCACCGGTGCTCAACATGGGACTGTGGCTCGCTGCCCTGAGTGTGCTGACGGGCTACCTGACGCGCGATCCGCGGCGGCGCTGGCTCGTGCTCTGGATCTTCTGCCTCGGCAACTGGCAGGACCAGGACTACTTGTCTCCCCAGGCCTTCGGCTTCTTCCTGTACCTCGTCGTGATCGCGCTGGTCCTTGGCCCGTTGGCCGCGCGGACCCCTAAGTTTCTCGGCTTCGGACGCGCCGACCTGACGGCGTGGTGGCTAGGGCGGTCGCCCGCAGAGCACCGGCCGGGGCACCGGGTGAGCGCCCTCGCGGTGACCCTCTTGCTCATCACGGTCATCTGTGCGAGCCATCAGCTGACGCCGTTCCTGGTGCTCATCACCGTTACCGCTCTCACCTTGAGCGGACGTGTCTGGCCCAGCCGGCTGCCCCTGATCACCGCGGTCGTGCTGGCGCTTTGGCTCGTCTTTCCCGCCAGTGCATACCTCGCCGGGAACCCACCCCTGGCGGAAGGAGGACTGCTGGCCGCGATCGACGCCAACGTCGTCGACCGCGTGAGCGGGACTGCCGGCCACGTGCTCGTGGTGCAGGTCAGGGTCCTTCTCACCCTCGTGCTGTGGGCGCTCGCCACGGCGGGGGCCGTGCGCGACTGGCGCAGGGGGCGTCTCGACATCCGGGTGGTCCTCCTCGCCGTCACCCCACTGCTGCTCTTCCCCGTGCAGTTGTACGGCGGGGAGATGCTCATCCGCGTCTCGCTTTTCGCGTTGCCCTTCATCGCCCTGCAGGCGTGCTCGGTCCTGCTTCCCGCGGACGGCAGCACACGCCCCTCCTCCCGCGCCGCGGGTGGCCTTGTGCTCACGTGCCTCCTGCTGGCCGGGATGACCGTGACAGGCCGGTTCGGGAACGCCCAGTATGACGTCTTCACCGACAATGAGATCACCGCCGTCGCCGCTGTGAAGCGTCTCGCGCCCCCCGGCTCGATGATCATCTCGGCGTCCACCCCGACGCCGTGGCGCAGCGAGGCATACCTCGAACACCGGTACCGGACGATCGACTTCATGTGCAAGTCCGACTTGTCGACGGCGACGTGCGGCCCACTCGTCTACGAAGACGCCAGGGACAACCCTGCCGGTGCCGTCGTGCTGCTCACGCGCTCGTCGGAGGCGAGTCTCGTGCTCCGGGGCGTCAGCAGCGAGGGCAGCTTCGACGAGCTGGAGGCGTGGTTGAGCGCGCAGGACGGCGTGGAGCTCGTGTTCAGCAACGTTGACGCACGCGTTTACCGGGTGACACCATGAACGCCGGCATCAGCCGGCCCACCGCGGTGCTCGGTCTCGCGGCCGTCGCACTGTCGCTGGTGACGCTCCTCGGGCTGCCGACACCGCTGCAGGCGGTCGCCGCGATAGCCGTCCTCATCCTGCTTCCAGGGCAGGCACTGGCCCGCCTCACGCCGGTTACCGACTTCGCGCTCCGCGCGCTGCTGGTCCTGGCGCTTGGCCTCGCCGCCCTCACGGCGGTGTCCACGGCGATGTTCTACCTCGCTGTGTGGTCGTGGCAGGCATGCGTTGTCACGATGGGCGTCATCACCATCCTCGCGTGCATAGCACGCGCACGACAGGAGGCCGTTTCATGATCGATCTGTCGGGACTGCTCGCGACAGCCGCGCTGGTCGTCACCCTCGCCCTGCTCGTTACCCTCGTCGGGCTTGAGGTCCGACGCGTTGGGCCGGAAGCCGGTCAGCCCACGACACGTCCGAGGCTACTCGGCCGGACAGTGAGCCGCAGGGTCGTGGCCGTCATGTGGATGGTGTCCCTGCTCTTCTTCCTTCCACGTGTGTTGGAACTGCTAGCGTGAGCCGCCCGGCACGGTGGTGGCTCCTCAGCGACCTGCACCTGGGTGTGTCCGACGACGACCCCCGGTGCCCCGGCAAAGTGCTGCCCGATTTCCTGCGCCGCGAGGTGCTCGCTGCCTCCGGTCTGCAGCAGCACGTCGTCTTTGTCGGTGACACGTTCGAGCTGGCTGGGGTCAATGAGGACGAGAGCCTGGCCCGGCTCGAGTCCATCCTCGTCCGACATCTCGAGACGTTCCGGGCGCTGGAGGAGTGTGCGGCGCGCGGCGTGCACCTGCACTTCGTGTGCGGAAACCACGATGTGGAGCTGGCCCGGCCCTCGGTTGCGGCCCGCCTGTCGGCGCTGCTGTCCCCCGCAGAGCCCACGCGGGTCCGGGTGCACCCGTGGTTCCTGCACGTGCCCCATGTGCTCGTGGCCGAGCACGGGCACCAGCACCACGCGCTGCACCGGATTCCCGAGGTGCTCCGCGCGGCGGTCAACGGCACCGACGAGCTGGACCTTCCGCCGCTCGCCGCCTGGCACGCCCATCCGTCGAGGTCGCGCCTGGGCCGTGCCCGGGCCGTTGCCCGGTCGTGCCTGGCGTCGGAGCTGGCGGAACGTCGCATTCGGGAGCCCGCGTACGACGAGCTGTTGCAGGGCGAGTCACTGCGGCTCGCGCTCGACGGGGTGGCCGTTCGGGACCTGGCGCGCCTGTCCCGGTTCCGGACGGTGTCGGCGCTCCCGGTCGCCGCGACTCGCATAGTGCTCTCGGCCGCCGGGCGCAGAGTCACCGGCGAGAAGGCTCCTGCTGCAGCGGGCCGGTTCGCACGTACCCTCGAGGCGCACGGTTCCGGAGTGGCCTGGTACGTCTCGGGCCACACCCACCGGGCCCTCGAGTCGGCGCTCGAGGCGTGCCCCACCCGATACGTCAACACCGGCACGTGGTGTTCGGACGTCCGCGGTCGCGGACCTGACCAGTCGGACCGTCGGGCGTTCCCGTACGCCGTGGTCGACGTCGCCCGCGACGGCACCACCAGCGGCGGGCTGCGGTACTGGCGTCCGGACGGTGGCTGAGCCGGGCATCGCGCCGGCGGCGCGCGGGGGGGAGTATTGCGGCTCACCGCCGCTGGCTACCATCCGGACCGGCGCGGCTGACAAGTGACCTGGGCTCTGCGAGACTTCCGTCATGGCTGAAAACAAGACCCAGGCAACCGGCGCCTCAGTGGACGAATTCCTGGCCGCAGTCGGGGACCCTGTCAGGCACCGTGATGGCCAGCGGCTGCTGGCGCTCATGAGGGAGATCACCGGCAAAGAGCCCGAGATGTGGGGGCCGACCATCGTGGGCTTTGGGCGGTACCACTACTGACTGACGCGCGACATGGCACTTAACCGCAGTCCCGGGCACCGACACTGCCGCCAAGTGCCATGTCGGCGCAGCGCAGGGCACAAAAAACCCCGCCGCCGGTGACGGCAACGGGGGTTTTTGTGCAGTTTGAGGCTGCGTAACCGGAAAGGCTACTTGCCTGCGACTACGTTGAGTTCGATCACAGCAGCAACGTCAGCGTGGAGGCGGACGTTGGCCTGGTAGGAACCAACCGACTTGATGTGTGCCGGCAGTTCAACCTTGCGCTTGTCGATTTTGCCAAGGCCAGCGGCCTCAACAGCGTCGGCTACGTCGGCCTGCTTGACGGTGCCGAACAGGCGTCCGGTCTCGCCAGCCTTGACGACGAGCTTGACCGGCTTCGCGGAGAGTGCAGCGGCCTGCTTCTGAGCGTCTTCCAGGGAAGCGTGCTCGCGGGCGGCGCGGGCAGTCTTGATGGACTCAACCTGCTTCTCGCCACCCTTCGACCAGGTCAGGGCGAAGTTGCGGGGCAGCAGGTAGTTACGTGCGTAACCGTCCTTGACCTCGACAACGTCGCCAGCGGCACCGAGACCGGTTACTTCGTGGGTCAGAATGAGCTTTGCCATGTTAGTCAGTCCCTTCCTTAGCCGCGGCCAGCGCCGGAGTAGGGCAGCAGTGCAACTTCGCGGGCGTTCTTGATTGCCTGGGCGATCTTGCGCTGTTCCTGCACCGTGACGCCAGTGACGCGACGGGCGCGGATCTTTCCGCGGTCGGAGATGAACTTGCGCAGCAATGCTACGTCCTTGTAGTCGATGACAGTGATGTCAGCGGCCTTCAAGGGGTTGGACTTTGGTTTGGGCTTACGGAGTTCAGCCTTAGCCATCGTGGAGCTCCTATTCTATGGAGCCCGTGGATGTTGATCCACGGGATGGTGGTGGTCCGACGGCGACAGCCACGTCAGATGCCTTGCGGCACTTTCGGCGGTCCCGGCGTCGGGCCTAAATGATTGGTTTAGAAGGGAGGTTCGGAATCGGGGCCGTTGCCCCAGCCGCCACCTGCATTGGAGACACCGGGCGTCGCCCAGGGATCCTCCTGTGCAGCCGGCTGGTTGCCGCCACCGAAGCTTCCACCGGAGTTGCCGCCCTGGTTTCCACCAGTGTTGCCGCCTCCGAAGCCGCCGCCGCTGTTGCCGCCGCCGAAGCCACCCTGACCACCCTGACCACCGGAGCGTTGGGTGCGGTTGACCTTGGCATTGGCGTAACGCAGGCTCGGGCCGATTTCATCGACTTCGAGCTCGATAACGGTGCGCTTTTCGCCTTCTTTTGTTTCGTAGGAACGGCTCTTCAAACGGCCGGAAACGATCACGCGCATGCCCTTGGTGAGGGACTCTGCGACGTTCTCGGCTGCTTCACGCCAAACCGCTGCGCGGAGGAACAGGGTTTCCCCGTCCTTCCACTCATTGGACTGGCGGTCAAAGGTGCGCGGGGTGGAAGCGATGGTGAAGTTCGCGACTGCCGAACCTGACGGTGTGAACCGCAATTCCGGGTCACTGGTGAGATTACCGATGACCGTAATAGTGGTTTCGCCTGCCATCTACTGCCTCCTTGTTCGATCCTGGGTGAAGAATTCGATCCTGCGGGGTAAAGAATGAAAATCGGAGCTGAAATTACTCAGCAACAACCTTCTGCTCTTCGGGGCGGGTGATCTTGGTGCGCATGATGGTCTCGTTAAGAGACAGCTGGCGGTCAAGTTCCTTGGCGGTGTCCGGCTTGGCGGTGAAGTTCACCACGGCGTAGATACCTTCGGACTTCTTCTTGATTTCGTAAGCCAGTCGACGACGGCCCCAGATGTCAACCTTTTCGATGGTTCCACCATCGTTGGTGATGACGTTCAGGAACTTCTGAAGCGACGGCTCAACGGTACGCTCTTCGACCTCGGGGTCGATGATTACCATCAATTCGTAAGGACGCATATGTGAACCCACCTCCTTTGGGCTAAGCGGTTACGGCATTTCCGTAACAGGAGGTTCATTTGCGATGCCGTGCAATGCCCGGCCAACAGAACGGAGGCAGGGCGCAGCACAGACTTCAATATCTTAGTGCATTTGGACCGGATAGGCGATTCGCGCTTGACTCAAGGCTACGCGTAGCGCGCGCGTCGCCGGAAGCGTCCGGCGGGCTATGTGGATAACCCGGGAAACAGGCTCCGCGCATGAGGCAAAAGTCTCTGGTGCCCGCCGCGGAACAGGGCTATATTTGCAAGAACGGCTGGGTACCGTGCTGGACGCAATGACGCGGCCAGGAAAGCCGGTCCGCGTGTCGCGCAAGCGGCTGGATGGACCCAGGATTTTGGATAGAGCAAGCAGTTCGGTCTCCTTCTTCGATGGATGGGGACCACATGTCGTTAATAGGCAGAAGCAGGGAATTGGACCGGATACTCTCCGTAATCCGGGGTCCTAAGGATTCAGCCCTCAAGGTGGTGGGCCGGCGTGGGATGGGCAAATCCGCCCTCCTGTCCGAGATTCCCCGCCTTTCCGACTTCCGAACCGTTTTTCTCACCGCGAGCGTGTCCGAGTCCGACTGGCCGCTCTCCGGCCTTACCGCGCTCCTCACCGGCATCGACGACCCCGTCCTTAACCGTTTCGCCGATGAACTACTGCGCGATTCCAGCGGCGCCATGAACGTCCCCACTGTCTCCACCATGTTGCTCAACGGACTGCACCAGCGCTCGTCATCCCGGACGGTCATCGTCATCGATGATGCCGACCAGCTGGACCCCAGCAGCCAGGCCGTGATCGGATACCTGGCACGCCGGCTGACCGGGACGGACATGGCACTGTTTATGAGCGTGCGGGAAGAGACTGCCGAAAGTCCCTTCGCCTCCCTGCCGGCCCTCCAGTTGGCGCCGCTGAGCTACAACGACACGGTCCGCATGTTGGAGTCCATTCCGGCTCGGCAGACCGCGACAGCGGCGGTCCACGCAGTTGCCGCGGCCACCCAGGGGAACCCGCTCGCCGCCGTCGAGCTTTTTGGGCTGCTGCTGGAACGCCAGGCCGAGGGAAAATACGCACTCCCCGTCCCGCTCCCCGGCAAAGGCAGCTTCGAGGCCGAGTTCGCCGCCACCGTGGGCGGGCTCTCGCCAGGTGCGAGGCAGGTCCTGGACCTCCTCTCGCTGTCCTGCCGCAGCGATATCGCCACCCTGGAACGGGCATGCGACCAACTGTGGGGCGGGATCGACGAACTGCTGGCAAATGGCATGGTCAACCGGTCCGGACCACACCTGAGGATCCAGGACCAGCTGCTCCGGGGCTACGTTTATGCTGCCATGACACCGGCAACGCGGACCGCCAGCCACCGTGCCATGGCGGCCGCAGCGGAGCCCGCGGATCCCTATGCCCACCGCTGGCATCTGAGTTTTACCGCTTTGGAGCGGCAGACTCCGTTTGGCCTGCTCCGGTTTGCCGTTGACCTGATCCGAAGCGGCGAGGTGCCCTTCGCCGTCGAGTACATTGAACGGGCCCTGACCATCAACCCTTGGGAAGCGGAGACCACCGCCAGGCTCACCACGGTGGCCGAACTGCTGTTGAACAGGGGTGAGTTCGTCTACGCCAAGCGCTACCTGGACTGGGCCCAGCGGGTGACGCGGAACCCTGCCTTGGTCCTTCGACTGACAGGCCTCGCCTTCGAGATCCAGTTCATCCAGGGCGGCGCCGTGCGCTCCAGCATGGTGCTCCGGCTGGTGAAGGAATTCGGACAGCATGATCCGGCATTTGCAGCCCGCCTGCTCGTGGCCGCTGCGCTGTACTACGCGGACCGTTGGGAGCTTGAGGATGCCACCGGCCTGGTGCAGTACGCCGAGAAGTACCTGGACCATGCCTCCCCCGACTGCCTGGCACTGGCGGACAGCGCCCAGCGGCTCATCGAGGTGATCGGCGGGAAGTCCGGACAGTTCGGCCGCAAGCCCGACGGCGGGAACGAAACCGTGGCGTCCCTTCTGGTACAGGGCCGCGCGCTGGCCTACGCCGAACACCATGCTGCCGCCCAGGAGGCCTTTGCCCGGGTGCGGAACGTGCTGGAGGCCAATACCGTCAATTGGCGGGAAACCGCCGATTTCTTTGCTGTGGACAACGAAATCCGTGCCGGCAACGTCCGGAAAGCCGTGAAACTGATCGAGGACCTTGAACTGGCCGAACCGGAAACCAAATACCACCGTGGAATGCGGCACGTCTTCCGGGTCTGGCGGGCCAATGCGCTCGGAAACGAGCAACTCGCCCACGCCTACGCAACAGACGCACAGCACTTCTCCGGGGCGGAAAGCCACCCGGCCATCACGGCGCAACTGGCCGCGTGCCAGGGGCATTTTGCCCTCATGCGCGGAAATCTCGCCGAGTCCTTCGCGCAGCTGTCCCGGGCAGCGGAGATCGGCCAGGCCTTCAGCAACCCGACTCTGCTGCGCTGTGAGGCCGATCTGGTGGAAGTCCTGGTCAGGCTGGGCAGGCACAGGGAAGCCGCCCAGGCACTGTGGCACTTGGAAAGCCGGGCGGTGGGCCTGCGTTCGCCATGGCTCATGATGGCGGTTGCCCGGAGCCGGGCGATGCTGGCTGACGGCGAGCAGTCCCTCCAGATGTTCAATGATGCACTTGCAGGCAGGAACGCCCAGGAGTCCCTGCTGGAACGCGCCAGGACACTGCTCTGCTACTCCGAACGCCTCAACGCCTTCGGCCGCCTTCGGAGCGCCCGGGACGGTCTGCTTCGTGCCAAAGTGATGTTCGACGAAGCGGGTGCCCATGCCTGGGCCCAGCACGTGGACTCGCTGCTGCTCGACGAGCGGGTGGAACCAGCCGGCACGCCCGACAATCCGGCGATGCTGATGCTTGCAGACCACGAACGCGTGCTGGCCCGAATGGTGGCCCGCGGGATGCGGAACAAGGAAATCGCGGCCACCCTCTATGTGTCCGTCCGGACCGTGGAGGTGCGCCTGACTGCGATTTACAGGAAGCTCGGAGTCGAATCACGAGCCCAGCTGACGGCCCTTGCGGCCGGCAAGGAAGCCGCCTTCGCTAAGGAGCCGTTCGTCCTTCCTGCCGTCTAGGACAGTAGCCGGGCGGCGTGCCCCCTGATGGGGTGCATCCCGCCGCCGGGCCCCGAGCTGAGGCACCGGCGTTGCAGGTAACCGCAGTTCCCGCATTGTTCCCGGCCAGCGCCCGCAGTACCGCTTCCGTTCCGCCCCGGAACGGGACGGAAGGGACTAATTTTGCAATAGGCAATGAACATCCCGGAGCTGCACGTGGGAAGGACTCGGACATGAGAACGGCCACCAGGAAGGCCGGTGCACGGTGACTGCGGAAACCGTCCTTGCCCGCATCAACGTCATGGAACCCTGGCTCGGCGACAAAGAAGCCCGAGCCGTGGCGGACGTCCTGGCCTCCGGTCTGCTCTCGCAAGGGCCCAAGGTCAGAGAGTTCGAGGCGAGGTTCAGCGCCTCTCAAGAAGTGCGCCACGCCGTCGCAACCTCCAGCAGTACCACCGCACTGCACCTGGCGCTGATAGTGGCCGGCATCGGTCCCGGCGATGACGTGGTGGTGCCGTCGCTGGCCTTCATCGCCACGGCGAATGCTGTCACGTATATCGGGGCACGGCCGGTTTTCTGCGACGTGGACCCCGCCACCGGGACTGTGACTGCGGCCACGGTCCGGGCGGCATTGACCCTGGACACGCGGGCCGTGATCGTGGTGGACCAGTCCGGCGTCCCCGTTGACCTGGACCCCGTCCGCGAACTGTGCGACCGTCACGAAATCACTGTGATCGAAGACGCCGGCTGCGCCGTTGGCTCTGAATACAAGGGCAGGCCCGTGGGCACGGGGGCCGACATTACCGTGTGGTCGTTCCACCAGGACAATGTGCTGACCACTGGCGAGGGCGGGATGCTGACAACCCACCGGGCGGACTGGGCGGCACGGGCCCGGAGCCTCCGCGGCCACTCCCTGAACGTGCCGGCGGCGGACCGTCGCGGATCCCGCATTGCCGCGCCGGAGGTGTACGTCGAGGTCGGCTTCGACTACCAGATGACGGATCTGCAGGCCACCGTCGGCATCGTGCAGCTCGGCCGGCTGGGCGAGATAGTGGCTCGCCGACGGGAGATCGCCGCGAAGTATGAGGCAGGGCTTTCCGGCCTGACTGGTCTGCGGTTTGTGGCCGACCCACCGTACGGGACGGCCAACTTCCAGTCCTTTTGGGTCGAAGTCCTCCCGGATTTCGCCATTGACCGCGAAGGGCTCCTGGCCCGCCTGGCCGATGCCGGAATTTCGGCGCGCCGCGGCGCCATGGCGGCTCACCGGCAGCCTGCCTACCGGTGGCGCGAAACTGGCAACGCAGGGCTCCACAACACCGAACGGCTGACGGACCGGACCCTGGTTCTCCCGATTTTCCACGGCCTAGACAACGTGGGCCTGAACCGGGTCATGAACAGCGTACGGGCGGCCGCCGGTGTACGCCGGTGAGCGAACTCGTGCTGATCGCAGCAAGCGGGCTGGCCCGGGAGGTCCTGACCATGGTCCGCGCCAGCGGGCAGTACGACGTCGTAGGGCTGCTCGACGACGACAAGGAAATGGCAGGCGTCACCGTGGACGGTGCGCCGGTGCTGGGGACCATTGACGACGCCTCCAAGTTCACGCACGCACTGGTGCTGGTCTGCCTGGCCTCGGGAAAATCCCGGGAAACCGTGGTGGAACGGCTGGCGGCCCAGGGCGTGCGCGATGCCCGGTACGCCACTGCGATCGACCCCACCGTGGAGTGCCCCGAGGGTTGCCGGATCGGCCGGGGCAGCATCCTGCTGCGGAATGTGACGCTGACGGCTTCGGTCACGCTTGGGGCGCATGTTGTGGCCATGCCGTCCGTAACTTTCACGCACGACGACGACGTGGCGGACTTCGCGACGTTCGCCGCCGGTGTGTCGCTGGGCGGCGGAGTCCGGATCGGCCGGGCGGCCTACCTGGGACTGAATTCCAGCGTCCGGGCACGGACTTCAGTGGGGTCCTACGCGACTGTTGGCATGGGGGCGGCAGTGTTGAGCAACGTACCCGACGGCGAAACATGGGTCGGCGTCCCAGCCCACCCTATCGATCAGGAATGAGGCAGGGAAAGCACTCCGGCGGCAAGGCGCACTCCATGGCGGGGGCCAGCTTCAGTGCAGCCCGCTCCTCGACCGGTCTAAGTTCGTCGACGCGTTCACTCACTGGACCTCCCTCCATGGTGTGCCTATGAGCGCTGTCCCGGCCGATGCGCGGCCCTCGATATGCGCGATCCGGCGCCCTCGCAGATAGCCAGCGGCAGTGCAGGCCAGAACGGCCATCACCGCACCAGCGCGGCCCAAGCCCTGGGGGTTTGATCCCCGGCCCCAATCACGAATCCCGGAAAAAACGGCCCGTGGCAGTACGCTCCGGACGTATCGCCGCTCAGGGCCGAGTGCCCGCTTGTGGCCAACGATCTGGCTGACCTGGGCTTTGGAGATACCTTCGGACCAGGAACGCGACAACATGTAGGGGATGGTTCCCCTGTCGGCAGGGACGTGGTGACGAACCAGAGCGGCCGGCTCGTAGACGATCCGTGACCCGGGTGAGCCCATCTTGGAGCGGATGCAAATTTCGGTCTCCTCGCACCCGAGCGGTTTCGTGCCTTGCCGGCCGAGGGAGACATTGAATCCGCCCACCTGGCGGAGGACTTCGAGCCTGAAAGACATGTTTGCGCCGATGACATTCCGGACCTCGGAGGCCACCTTGGGCATTCCGCGGTGGCTGCATCCTACGATCCAGTCGAGCTCTTCACCGAAGTAGCCCGGACGGCCCGTTTCCCACACCGGTTCCACGCGGCCGCCGACGGCCAGGACATCAGGATCGTCATAGAGGGCGAGCAGCCGCTCCAGCCAGTCCGGCGCGGCTTCGGCGTCGTCGTCCAAGAAAGCCACGACGTCGGCGTCTGCCAGGCCCACCCCGGTATTTCGTGCGCCTGAGAGCCCCGGGGGGCCAGAGCTTTCAACTACTGTCACGTTGTCCACGATTTCGATGAGCCGCTCATACAGAGCCTCGTTGTGGTCAATGACCACCAGGACCTCCTGGGGCGCGACCGTTTGGGCCCGGACGGACTCGATGACATCCAGTAGCAGGTCCCAACGCTTCGCGGTGTAGGTACAAATGACAATAGAGGCGGTCGGCGGCGGGTTAAGGCTAAACATGCTGGCCTCCCCGAGCCGCGGAGAGGACTGTTTGGGGATCCATAGGCGTCCGCGGGACGCTGACATTTGCGTAGGTATATTTCACCCGGCGGAGGGCTTCAGGTCTGGCGCCTGCGGTGGGCGCCTCCCACATGGNTAGGTCAGGCAGGAAGAGGACTAAACATGGCCGGGACTCCATCCTTAAGGATGGGGTCCCGGCCATGTTTAGCGAACCTGCGACACAAGGTTCAGGAATTTCATAGGCCGCACTTCTCGCCTATTTATGTCGATGTTCGCGGTATGCCGACCTTCTTGCGCCGTCACAGATCAGATGGGTGGGGAGCCTGGAATTATCGGCATAACCGCGGGGTCTGGTTCCTCCTTCATGTAACTGCCATTCATGAAGGAGGAAGACATGAGTGTCCTACAACCAAGGTATGCAGGGTTCGTGTGAGCGGACCGTTGGCGTCATTCGCACCTGCGTTCAGGTGGGCGTTGAAGGATATGGGCTTTACGCCGTTGACGCCAGCGAGCTGAGGATGGCGGCTGACTTGAGTCGCTGGCCCCAAGAGCAGGGACTCGGAGCAGCAGATTTAACTTAGGCTCCGATCCAAGAGCGGGCCGGCCCGCTCGCCTCCTGGGGGAGTTCGTCGACGCGTTCGCTCACTGGACCTCGCTCCACGGTGCGCGCGCAATGACGGTCCCGGACAGCGGGCGGCCCTCCACGTGCGCTATCCGGCGTCCGCGTACGTACCCGGCGGCCGTCCAAGCCAGGACTGCGATGACGGCTCCCGCCCGGCCCAGCCCCTGAGGGTTGTCGCCCCGGCCCCAATCGCGCACTCCCGCAAAAACCGCCCGTGGCAGTACGCTCCGGACGTAGCGCCGTTCCGGGCCTAGAGCCCGCTTTTGGCCTACCACCCGGCTGACCTGGGCTTTGGAGATACCTTCGGACCAGGAACGCGACAGCATGTAGCGCAAAGTCCCCCTGTCCGCCGGCACATGGTGGCGGACCAAAGCCGCGGGTTCGTAGACGATCCGCGATCCGGGTGAGCCCATCTTCGAACGGATGCAGATCTCGGTCTCCTCACAGCCAAGGGGCAAGGTGCCCTGGCGCCCCAGCGAAAGGTTGAAGCCGCCCACCTGGCGGAGGACTTCGCGCCTGAAGGACATGTTTGCGCCGATGACGTTCCGGACCTCGGAGGCCACCTTGGGCATTCCGCGGTGGCTGCATCCTACGATCCAGTCGAGCTCTTCACCGAAGTAGCCCGGACGGCCCGTTTCCCACACCGGTTCCACGCGGCCGCCGACGGCCAAGACATCAGGATCGTCATAAAGGGCAAGCAGCCGTTGAAGCCAGTCCGGGGCTGCCTCGGCGTCGTCGTCGAGGAAGGCCACAATGTCCGAGTCGGCAAGTCCGACGCCGGTGTTCCGCGCTCCGGACAACCCGCGTGGACCGCTGCTCTCCACCACCGTCACGTCATCTACAATTTCGGTGAGCCGCTCGTAGAGGTCCGCGTTATGGTCAATCACCACCAGGACCTCCTGGGGTGCAACTGATTGGGCCCGGACGGACTCTATGACGTCCAGCAACCGGTCCCAACGCCTTTCGGTATAAGCACAAATGACGATCGTTACGCTCGGACGTGCACCACGATCCAGCATGCTACGCTCCCCGAACGAGGGAGAGAACCGCTTGGGGATCCATAGGCGTCCGCGGGACGCTGACATTTGCGTAGGTATATTTCACCCGGCGGAGGGCTTCAGGTCTGGCGCCTGCGGTGGGCGCCTCCCACATGGTGCATTCGCGCGCCAGCGTTCCCAGTACCCGCCAGCCGTCACGGAACGTCTGCAGGTTCGACGCGCCGGAGATCCGGTCCAGCTCCAGGCTGGGGACTTCGGCAATGCGCAGACCGGCCTTTGCCGCCCGGACAATCAGCTCGGTCTCAATTTCAAAGCCGTCCGATTCCAGCTGAAGGATCTCCAGGCATTCCCTCCGAAACGCAATATATCCATAGCAAAGGTCAGAGTAGTTGCTATGCAGGACCGCATTGGCCAATCCGGTCAGAGCGCGGTTGCCGGCCTTCCTCAGCCGGGTCAGGTCTTCGGATCCTCCGCCCGTGACATGGCGCGAGCCCTTAACGAAGTCGAAATCGTGCTGAAGCGGGGCAACGAACCAGCCGATCTCCTGCGGATCCATGCTGCCATCCGCGTCCAGCATGACAATGATGTCCCCGGAGGCTGCGGCAAAACCCGAGCGGAGGGCCACGCCCTTGCCCTTGCGCTGCTCATCGACGATGACAAGGTTCTCGCGGATAGCGCGGGCTACTCCCACCGTGTTGTCCGTGGAACGGCCGTCCACGATGACAACCTCGTCCACATACGAGGGAATCCGGCGAAGAACCCACGGGATATTCCTCGCCTCGTTCAGGGTGGGAATGACGACACTGACTGACGCCCTCGGAGCTTCGAAGGCCAGCATCGGGAATGTTATTGGGAGCTGGGTTGAAATAGACAAATACCTCACCACTTCATGACGCTTGCGGATTTAGTCAACTCCGCACTCGGCTCGGAAGTCGGGCGCGGCACTAGCGCTACATCCGGTCATGGGTCTGGTCTCTGGCCC